>CAUEKH010000015.1 GCA_959018155.1 uncultured Hungatella sp. | reverse complement strand
CATCAGAGGTGAGTAACGGCTTTAAACCCGATTCTCCCCGTTTGCAGGCAATCGTTCCTCCTGTACCAAGCATCAGTATTTTTTTCATCACAATGGTATCCTCCTTTATAGTAAGAATTGTATCACATCCGCGGTGTTTCGTACACCCCGGCTTGATTCCCCATGCCATTTGTGCTAGAATGATAGGCATTAAAAGGAATGGAGGAATGGTTTATGGCTGCAATTCCCAAAGATCCGGTGATGCTGCTGAGTTATATCAACACGCAGCTGCGCGATTATTATTCTTCCCTGAATGAATGCTGTCTATCACTGGGAGTCAGTGAAGAGGAGATAAAAGCTGCGCTTGCCGGGATTGATTACCATTACGAAGACGAAAAGAATCAGTTTGTATAAAGGTACAAAGGGGCGCTGCGGGTGCGGCGGCCTTTTTGGGTTATAATAATCGAAGAAGGAGGAATTTACATGGAAACAGTAGGGATGGAACTGATGGCCGTCTGGTCATGGCTCATGGAACATTTGCTTTTTATTAACCTCATTCTTTCAATCGTCATCGTATTTTTCCAGAGAAGGGACCCGAAGGCTGTCTGGACCTGGCTGCTTGCCCTGTATTTTATTCCGGTATTCGGAATCCTTTTGTATCTCGTTCTGGGACAGGATATGAGAAAAAGTAAGATGTTCCGGGTAAAAGAGGTGGAGGACCGGATGCGTTACTCCATACAGAATCAGGAAGAGTACCTAAGGACCCACATCGACAGTTTAAAAGATCCGCTGTCACACGATTACGAGGACTTGGTCGTCTATAATCTGGAGACTTCAGGGGCGGTTCTTACTGTAGACAATACGGTGGAGGTCTTTACCGACGGGGAGGCCAAATATTCAGATTTGAGGAAAGAACTGCGCTCGGCGGAACAGTTTATCCATATGCAGTATTATATTATCAAAGACGATGAACTTTTCTCATCCATCAGCCCGATTCTGATTGAGCGCGCCAGAGCGGGAGTCGAGGTGCGGATTCTCTGCGATGGTATGGGCGGCCGTTTTATGCCAAAGAAACGGTGGGAGGAACTGAAGAAAAACGGGGTAAAGGTAGGTATCTTCTTTCCGCCGGTTCTGGGACGTCTCCAGCTGCGGCTCAATTACCGGAACCACAGGAAAATAGTGGTGATCGATAACCGCGTTGGCTATGTGGGAGGATTTAATATCGGGCGTGAGTATATTTCCAGAGATCCGAAATTCGGGTACTGGAGGGATACCCATTTGAAGCTGACCGGCGGTTCCGTCTTAAGCCTTCAGATCCGGTTTGCCTTGGACTGGAATTATGCGATGGGTGAAAACCTGTTTAAAAATATGAAATATTTCTGCCAGAATGTATCAGAGGAAGGCGGGCAGGAACCGGGAGGCGCCGGCGGCAGCTGTACTGTGAACAGCGGGACCGGAGAGTGGAGGATCGATCCGCCTGATTTATTTCACATGAACCGGATGGGGCCTGATCACCGTCCCCTCGGAATCCAGATCATTGCCAGCGGCCCGGACGCCAGCAACCGTCAGATTCGTGACAATTATATCCGGCTGTTCAATAAGGCGCGGGACCACATTTATATTCAGACCCCGTATTTTGTTCCGGATGACGCGGTGCTGTCGGCACTCCAGATTGCGGCGCGTTCCGGCGTCGATGTGCGCCTGATGATCCCGTGTAAGCCGGACCATCCGTTCGTCTACTGGGCCACTTATTCCTATGTTGGAGATTTACTTTCCGCCGGTGCCAAGTGCTACACCTATGAAAATGGATTTCTTCACGCGAAGGGCGTCATGACAGACGGGCGCGTCTGCTCTTACGGAACGGCCAACATGGATATCAGAAGCTTTGAACTGAACTTTGAGGTCAACGCTGTGATTTATGATGAGGAAACCACGAAACATCTGGAAGAACTGTTTGTAGAGGATTTAAAACTGTGCAAGGAAATCACGCGGGAGGTATATGAAAAGCGTGAACTGGTGATCCGGATTAAGGAACAATGCAGCAGACTGTTATCGCCTCTGCTATAAAAAGAAGGAAAAATTTCAAAAAGGAGAACCCACATGAGTATTCACTTTGGAGTTGACTATTATCCCGAACACTGGCCGAAAAGCCGCTGGGAAACAGACGCCCGCCTTATGGAAGAGATGGGCTTAAAAGTTGTGCGCCTCGCCGAATTTTCCTGGCATAAAATGGAACCGGAAGAAGGAAAATATGACTTTGCCTGGCTTGATGAGGCCATCGCGCTTTTGGGCGCCCATCATATGAAAATCGTTTTAGGCACGCCCACCGCCGCGCCGCCGGCCTGGCTTATCAACCGTCATCCGGAAATTCTACCCATAGACAGAGAAGGCCGCACAAGGGGCTTTGGCGGCCGCCATCACGACTGTCAGTCCAATCCGGTTTACCGTTCCTATGTCAGAAAAATTGTCACCGCCATGGCAGAACACTATAAGAACAATCCCTGTGTGATCGGCTGGCAGCCTGACAATGAACTTGGCAACAGCCATCACGACCTCTGCACCTGCGACAGCTGCCGCTGCCGTTTTCAGGGATGGTTGAAAGAAAAGTACAAAACCACGGCTGCGTTAAATGAAGCGTGGGGAAATGCTTTCTGGAGCCAGGAATACAACGATTTTACCGAGGTGTTCCCGCCGAGAATCACAGTAACCGGTGAGAATCCATCGGCCATGCTGGACTGGATGACGTTCTGTTCCGATTTGATTGTTGATTTTCTGAAAGAGCAGACCGATATAATCCGCAAAATCTGCCCGAATCATTTTATTACCCACAATTTCATGGGATTTGCTGATAAAGTGGACTACTATGACCTGGCAGAAGGGCTGGATTTCGTCAGTCACGACCAGTATCCCGGAGGCTTCCATGATGGTCAGTTTCCGACTGCAAGCCACATTCTGGCAGCCACACTCGATATTGTGAGAAGTTACAAAAACCAACCATTCTGGATCATGGAACAGCAGTCCGGCATTACCGGATGGCAGCTGATGGGACGCAGTCCCGCGCCAGGCCAGCTCTCCTTATGGACCTTACAGTCCGTGGCTCACGGTGCCGATGCGGTCGTATTTTTCCGCTGGAGAGTCTGCGCTATGGGAACCGAGCAGTACTGGCATGGAATTCTTCCTCACAGCGGCAACCCCAATCGCCGTTACTATGAGCTAAAAGATACAATCCAACGCGTCACGCCTGTTATGGACGAATTAGAGGGCGCTATGCCGGACTCTGAGGTGGGAATCATTTTTTCCTTCCGCCAGGATTATGCCTTTAAAATCCAGCCCCACCATCCGGATTTAACGTATACCGGCCAGATTCAGAAATACTACAAGGCGCTCTACGATATGCAGATTCCCGTTGATTTCGTCCCGGAAGATGGAGATTTCAGCCGGTATCGACTGCTCATTGCGCCACTCCAGTATTTAATGGACCCAGTTCTAGAAGAAAAATATTTCCAGTATGTAAAAAATGGCGGCCGTCTCATTCTGACCATGCGGACCGGCGTGAAAGATGAACATAATCTCTGCATGACAGAGCGCGATTTGCCGGGCCGGCTCGGAGATTTAGCCGGAGTCCGTGTCACAGATTATGACTGCCTGAGAGATACAGATGTCGAACTTGTTTATAACGGAGAGAGGTATACCGGCCGAATCTGGAGTGATTTTATCGAGACAGATCCGGACACAAAAGTCCTCGCTTCCTATGCCAGTGAGTACTATACAGGCACTCCCTGTGTGACAGAAAACCGCCATGGGGAGGGAATCTGCTATTACATAGGCACAGAACCGGATGAGCCGCTCATGGCCGCGATACTGAAATCGGTAACCGCTTCTGCCGGTATTGTGTCTCTCGGAACAGCGCTTCCCGGTGTAGAACTCTGTGCCAGGAAAAAAGAGGATTCCGCCTGGATGTTCGCTATGAACCATACGAATGAGGAAAAAACTTACAGCGTTGATTCCTCTTATAGTATGATATTCGGTGGGGAATACGGGAAATTGAAACCATACGAAGTCCATATATTAAAAAAATAATCCAGCCGGCTGGCAATTGGAAACGTGTAAGGGGAAAGGGACGGAAGATTCGGAAGCTTTGGGCCTGTCATCAGAAGGTTTAAGATTCAGAATCTCCTGCCCCCTTCCGCTGCCCTTTCTCAAAAATCTTCTAAAAACAATTCATAAAATCCCTGATTTCTCCACATACTGTTCCCTATGAAGACAATAACTCAATCCTACAACCAAATAAAAAATTTACCCTTAAATTTTTTCAAATGCGGGATCACAGGCTGGTGTCTGGAGGTGATTTTTACCTCGGTGGAGTCCATCATGCGCCACGACTGGCGTTTAATGGGCCGCACCTCCTTGCTGATGTTCCCGATCTACGGCTGCGGCGCTTTGCTTGGCCCCATAGGAGAGCGGATCGATCAGTGGCTGAATCCAGGTCCCGCCTTCCGGATTAAAAAATCAGAACTCGCCGTCCGCCATGGCATGATTTATATGGTTCTGATTTTCGTGGCGGAATACATTTCCGGGGCCTGGCTGAAGGCCCGGGGGATGTGCCCCTGGGACTACACCGGACGGAATACCAATATTGACGGTTTAATCCGTCTCGACTTTGCCCCGCTGTGGTTCGCAACCGGGCTTTTATTTGAACAAATTACAAAAAAGAAAGGCGGGTAGACTTGTAATTACAGCCTCCATTTTATATAATAGTAAAAATGGGAGGTTGGACCAATGATACGTTTTATTTTAGTGGCATTAACGGTAATTCTATTTTTAATTCTCAGCATTCCGGTCATCTTAATTGAATTCCTGATCGGCCGGAAAAACCGTCATTTGAGAGATGTGCAGAGCCTTGCGATTATACAGGGCGTATTCCGTCTCATCCTCCGGATGTCCGGTGTGAAGATTACGGTAAAAGGGAAAGAGAATATCCCCACGGACCGGGCAGTCTTATACGTGGGAAACCACAGGAGTTATTTTGATATCCTGGTAGGGTATGTGACCGTTACGTCTCTCACCGGTTTTGTGGCCAAGAAAGAGATGGAGAAAATACCCGTTATCTCCACGTGGATGAGACTGGTGAACTGTCTTTTCCTGGACAGAGAGAATTTAAAAGAAGGGCTTAAGACCATTCTGGCCGGAATTGACCAGGTGAAGCATGGCACCTCTGTGTGGATTTTCCCGGAAGGGACGCGCAACAGAGAAGATGACATGCTCAATATGCTGCCATTTAAAGAGGGCAGCTTAAAAATAGCAGAAAAGAGCGGCTGTCCGGTGGTACCGGTAGCCATGACGGGGACGGCTGAAATTTTTGAGCAGCATTTCCCGAAGATTAAGCCATCCCATGTGACAATTGAATTCGGAAAGCCATTTATCACGAAAGAACTGGCGCCGGAATTCAAAAAATTCCCGGGGGCTTACACGGAAGAACAGATAAAGGCCATGCTGAGGACGCAGCTGGCAGAGGGACAGAATGTATGAGTACAATTGATTTACAGGAAATAAGAGAACAGCTGGATAAAGTTGACAAAAAATTAACAGAATTATTTGAGGAGCGGATGCGCCTCTGCAGTGATGTGGCGGAATTGAAGATTGCCACCGGAAAGCCGGTCTATGACGGGGAGAGAGAACGCCAGAAACTGAGCGCTGTGGCAGCCATGGTGGAGGGCGATTTCCAGAAACAGGCGGTGGAGGAACTGTTCTCCCAGATTATGACGATCAGCCGCAGATACCAGTATAAGATGCTGGCGGAACACGGTTTAAAGACGGAGACGGGGTTTACACCTGTGAAGGAACTGCCTGTGAAGGGGGTCCGCGTCGTCTACCAGGGCGTCGAGGGGGCCTACAGCCATGGGGCCGCTATCCAATATTTCGGGGAGGACGTGGACGCCTACCATGTCCGTTCCTGGGAGGATGCCATGAAGGACGTGGAGGAGGGGAGAGCCGATTACGCTGTGCTTCCCATCGAGAATTCCTCTGCCGGCGCGGTCAGTGACAATTACGACCTGTTAATTAAATACCACAATTATATTGTGGCGGAAGTATTTCTGCCGGTGAGCCACGCCCTTTTAGGACTTCCGGGGGCTGAACTTTCCGACATCCGCCTCGTGTTTTCTCACCCGCAGGCGCTGATGCAGTGTTCCGAATACTTAAATTCCCACCGGGAGTGGCGCCAGATCAGTGTGGAGAACACCGCGGTCGCTGCGAAGAAGATTATTGAGGAGGGCGATAAGAGCCAGGCCGCGGTGGCAAGCGAGATTGCCGGGAAGCTGTACGGCTTACAGATCCTTGCGCCTGCCATCAATCACAATAAGAATAATACGACGAGATTCATCGTCATTTCCAGGGAGCCGGTGTACCGCCAGGAGGCGGCGAAGGTCAGCTTAAGCTTTGAACTGCCCCACAAGAGCGGTTCCCTCTACAATATGCTGAGTAATTTTATTTACAACGGTGTGAACATGAGGATGATCGAATCGCGGCCGATTCCGGGGAGAAACTGGGAGTACCGGTTCTTCGTCGACATCGAGGGGAATTTAAGCGACGCCCCGATCCAGAACGCGCTTAAGGGCATCGCTGAGGAAGCATCCAATATGCGGATTCTGGGAAATTACTAGAAGGGTGGAAAAATCATGAAATCACAGGAATTGATCATATACCGCAGCTTACAGCACCGGGACTTATTTGACGATGTCTCGGAGCTGCTGGCTGCGGGGCCGGATGACAAGCCGGGAACAATGCCGGACTCCCACGCCTGCGCCAGCCGCCTCATTGACCTGGCGGTAACCTACGGCTTCGAGGGGAATCTCTGGCATTGTTTTTTAGCATTCTGTATCGCCAACAATGAAAATGCCTACAGCACTTCATGCGAGATTGTGGGCCATATTGAGGGGACGCTAAATGAACTGGCAGCCCACGATTTTAAAGTAATAAAAGAACTGTTTGATTACGATATCACACGTCTCGACGAGGACGGGGAAGGAATCTGGATGGCGCTTTCCAATTACCGCGCTGCCAACGGAAACAGCCGGGTGTTCAATAAGCGGATCCGCGACCAGATTGTAGCCCTGGCGGTCAATTTGGAGCAGGCGGCGGATGTGGAAGAATTTAAAGCTGCGGTGACCGAGTTTTACCGCCGCTTTGGCGTTGGAAAATTCGGTTTAAATAAGGCGTTCCGGATTGAGGAGATCGACCATAAAGTGAAAATCAACCCGATCACCAACGTGGAACACATTTATTTAGATGATATCATCGGATATGAACTGCAGAAAAAGAAACTCATCGACAATACGGAGGCATTTATCCAGGGGCGCGCCGCCAACAACTGCCTGTTATTTGGCGACAGCGGTACGGGAAAATCCTCCAGTATCAAGGCGATTTTAAATGAGTACTATGAGCAGGGACTTCGCATCATCGAGGTATACAAGCACCAGTTCAAGAGCCTGTCCGAGGTCCAGGAGCAGGTGAAGGACAGGAACTATAAGTTTATCATCTACATGGATGATTTATCCTTCGAGGAGTCGGAACTGGAGTATAAATATTTAAAGGCAATCATCGAGGGCGGTCTCGGGAAGAAACCGGGCAACGTGTTAATCTATGCCACGTCGAACCGGCGCCATTTAATCCGGGAGAAATTCAGCGACAAGCGGGAGCTGGACGACGAGTTACATAACAATGACACGGTCCAGGAGAAATTGTCGCTGGTGGCCAGATTCGGAGTCACCATCTATTACGGTTCTCCCGATAAGAAGCAGTTTAACGAGATTGTTAAGGAACTGGCGGAGCGCCATCAGATTGAGATGTCTGAAGAGGAACTTTACGCGGAGGCAAACCGCTGGGAGCTGATGCACGGCGGCTTATCGGGACGTACGGCCAGCCAGTTCATCACCTATTTACTGGGGACCAGGAAAGCAGAGTAAGGGAGGGGAAGCTATGGCAATAAAACTGTTTGCAGCCATTGATGTGGGTTCCTTTGAACTGGAACTTGGCATCTACGAGGTGTCGGCAAAATACGGAATCCGTTTGGTGGATCACGTGCGCCACGTCATTGCCCTGGGCCGTGATACGTACAACAACGGGAAGATCAGCTACGAGCTGGTCGACGAGATGTGCCACGTCTTAAAAGAGTTTGCCGATATTATGAAATCGTACCGGGTGGAAGATTACCGCGCCTATGCCACCAGCGCCATGCGTGAGGCGAAGAACAATCAGATTGTTCTCGATCAGATACGGGTCAGAACCGGGATTGAGGTGCAGATTATCAGCAACTCGGAGCAGCGTTTCATCAGTTACAAGGCCATCGCTTCCCGGGATGCAGAGTTCAATAAGATTATCCAGAAGGGCACGGCCATCGTGGACGTGGGCTTCGGAAGTATGCAGATATCGCTGTTTGACAAGGATGCCCTGGTTTCCACCCAGAACATGATGTTAGGTGTTTTGAGAATCCGGGAAATGATGTCCCACATCCAGGCCAATGTCAACATGGAGAACACCCTCATAGAGGAAATGGTGGACAACGAACTGCTGACCTTCAAAAAAATGTATTTAAAAGACCGTGAGGTAAAGAATCTGATCGGCATCGGCGAGTGTATCCTCTATCTTTCCCGCGGCAGCGAGTCGGAGCGCCAGGTCGAGCGGATCACGGCCGATGATTTTAAGAAATTCTTTGATTCCCTGGTGGAAATGCCATTGTACCAGCTGGAAGAACGGTTCGGCGTCAACAACGAGTATGCCGCCCTGCTGGTGCCTGCCGCCATTATCTACCGCCGCGTGCTGGAACTGACCGGCGCTGAGATGTTCTGGATTCCCGGAATCAGGCTCTGCGACGGAATCGCCGCCTCCTATGCCGAGGAGGGCAAGGCGGTGAAATTCAACCACGATTTCACGGAAGATATCCTGGCAGCCTCCCGCAACATGGCCAAGCGCTACAAATGCCACGCGCCCCACACCCTGGATATGGAGAAGCACGTACTCAATATCTTCGATACGATGAAGCGGTATCACGGCATGGGAAAGCGGGAACGGCTTCTTCTGCAGATTGCTGCTATCCTCCATGCCTGCGGAAAATTTATCGGAATGAAGAATTCCGGAGAGTCCTCCTACAACATCATCATGTCCACGGAGATCATCGGCTTATCCCACATGGAGCGCGAGATTATCGCCAATGTGGTGCGGTATAACAGCATGGCCTTTGACTACAACAAGGTGGTGTTCAATGACGATTTATTCCGCGATTCAAGAGGTGAACTGTCCCACAATGATATCACGATCCTGATTGCCAAGCTGACGGCCATCTTAAGGCTGTCCAATGCCCTTGACCGGAGTCACAAGCAGAAACTCAGTGACTGCCGCATGAACGTGAAGGAGGATAAGCTGCTGGTGACCACCTCATACAGCGGTGATATCACACTGGAGGCGGTGGCGTTTGAACAGAAGGCTGATTTCTTTGAGGAGATTTTCGGAATCCGCCCTGTGCTGAAACAGAAGAGGAGGTTATCCTGATGGCAGAAATTGATGAAAGATTTTACGAATCTGAGAATTATGTAAACCGAGAACTGAGCTGGCTGGAGTTCAACTACCGGGTTTTAAGCGAAGCCCGGGACAAGAATCTGCCTCTCTTCGAGCGGTTAAAATTTTTAAGCATCACATCCTCGAATTTAGATGAATTTTTCATGGTCCGTGTCGCCTCCTTGAAGGATATGGTCCATGCCAAATACACGAAGCCGGATATCGCCGGCATGAAACCGTCTGAGCAGCTGGAGAAGATTGGAGAAAAGACCCATGAGATGGTCGCTCTCCAGTATTCCACTTACAACCGCTCTCTTCTGCCTGCTTTAAAACAGAATGGGCTGGAGGTCATTGTAAACCACGGTGAACTGTCGAAGTCAGAAGGCGAGTACGTGGATCGGTATTTTAAGGAAAATGTCTACCCGGTACTCACCCCGATGGCTGTCGATTCCTCGAGACCATTTCCGCTGATCCGGAACAAGACATTAAATATCGCGGCCCTCTTAAAAAAGAAGAGCGGCGGGGATGACCTGGAGTTTGCCATGGTTCAGGTGCCAAGCGTCCTTCCGAGGATCGTCGAGATCCCGTCCGGCAAGTCAGGCGTCCGCGCTGTCATCCTGTTAGAGCAGATTATCGAGCGCAATATCGGTTCCCTGTTCTTAAACTACAATGTGGTCACCGCCAGTCCCTTCCGTGTCATGAGAAACGCCGATTTGACCATCGACGAGGAGGAAGCCGTGGACTTACTGGAGGAGATCCAGAAGCAGCTGAAAAAGCGCCAGTGGGGCGAGGCCATCCGACTCGAAATAGACGAGCGCATGGACAAGCGCCTCTTAAAGATATTAAAGCACGAACTTTCCATCAGTTCCGGCGATATTTACGAGATCGGAGGCCCTCTCGATTTGACATTCCTGATGAAAATGTACGGCCTCGACGGTTTCAATCATTTAAAAGCCGCGAAATACACGCCACAGCCGGTGCCGGCTCTGATGAATGATGATGACATTTTCACCAATATCAGGAAAGGGGATATTCTGTTACACCATCCCTACCAGACCTTCGACCCGGTGGTAGGCTTTGTAAAGGCCGCCGCCAAGGATCCCGATGTCCTGGCCATCAAGCAGACACTCTACCGTGTCAGCGGCAATTCCCCGATCATCGCCGCGCTGGCGGAAGCCGCCGACAACGGCAAACAGGTTTCCGTTCTGGTGGAGTTAAAAGCCCGTTTCGACGAGGAAAATAACATCAACTGGGCCAAAAAACTGGAGAAAGCCGGCTGCCACGTCATCTATGGCCTGGTGGGCTTAAAGACCCACAGTAAGATAACCCTGGTAGTCCGCAGAGAAGAAGATGGAATCCGCCGCTACGTCCATTTGGGAACCGGCAACTACAACGATTCCACAGCAAAACTCTACACCGACCTGGGACTTATGACCTGCAATCCCCAGATCGGCGAGGACGCCACCGCAGTCTTCAACATGCTGTCCGGCTACTCCGAGCCGCTTCACTGGAACAAGCTGGTAGTCGCCCCCATCTGGGTCCGACCAAGATTTTTAAAGCTGATTCAGCGGGAGACAAAGAATGCCCTTGCAGGAAAACCGGCCCATATCATAGCCAAGATGAACTCCTTATGCGACAAAGAGATCATCGCCGCCCTCTATGAGGCCTCCTGTGCAGGAGTGAAGATCGAACTGGTAATCCGTGGCATCTGTTGCTTAAAAGCCGGTGTACCGGCCTTAAGCGAAAACATAGAAGTCCACTCTATCGTCGGCAACTTTTTAGAGCACTCCCGGATCTTCTATTTCGAAAATGACGGCAGCCCCGAACTCTTCATGGGCAGCGCCGACTGGATGCCAAGAAACTTGGACAAGCGGGTAGAGATCATCTTCCCTGTAGAGGAAGAATCCTTAAAAGAATCAGTCCTCCATGTCCTCAAAGTCCAGTTAGAAGACAACGTAAAAGCCCACATCCTGAAACCCGACGGCACCTACGAAAAACCCGACAAGCGCGGCAAAGTCTTAATCAACAGCCAGGCACAGTTCTGCGAAGAAGCCATCCGCAGCGCCGAAGCCGCAACCGAATCCGAAGACCCGGCCGCCAGCCGCGTCTTTATTCCGATAGAGAGCGGAGAAGAATAAAATAAACCAGTGCCAGCATACCAAACATAAAGCTGCACCAGTATCTCCATAAATTCAAAGTTACGCTTCCGTGCAGTTCACGCCGCGGCGTGCCAGCCTTAGAACGGACAGCACCTGGAAACTTTCGTCAAAAACCAGGAAATGGACGCAGTCTCCCCTCACCGGCCCCCCCGCGGCGTGAACTGTACGGAAGCGTAACCTCCTTTCCAATTTTGTAAGAAAATAGTAAAGCAAAGATACCTTTCTTGTGGTAAAATGTAGACATGTGAGCGCCAGGTGCGCGCTCAAAGCTTACTTAACGTACAAGGGAGGTATTTTTCATGTCAGAAACTACTAACATCCTGGTTGTAGACGATGAAAAAGAAATTGCAGATTTAGTAGAAATCTACTTAGTCAGTGACGGATATAAAGTATTTAAAGCCAACAATGCCATGGAAGGTCTCGATATCCTGGAGAAGAACGATATCCATTTAGCGCTCCTCGACATCATGATGCCGGGGATGGATGGGCTTGAGATGTGCAAGAAGATCAGGGAGACGAACAACATTCCGATCATCATGTTAAGCGCCAAATCAACGGATTTGGATAAAATTATGGGACTTGGCACAGGGGCCGACGACTATGTGACGAAACCGTTCAACCCCCTGGAACTAACTGCCAGGGTAAAGTCCCAGCTTCGCCGCTACACGCAGCTCAACCCCAACAGCGCAGCCAATGAGACGGCAAAGAATGAGATTTCCATCCGCGGCCTTATCATCAACAAGGATAACCACAAGGTCGTGGTCTACGGCGAGGAGATCAAGCTGACCCCCATCGAGTTCGACATTTTGTACTTACTGGCGTCCAACCCGGGCCGTGTCTTCAGCACCGACGAGATTTTCGAGAAGGTCTGGAACGAGAAGGTCTATGAGGCCAACAATACGGTTATGGTACATATCCGCCGCCTGCGCGGAAAGATGAAGGAAGATACGAGACAGAACAAGATTATCACCACAGTGTGGGGGGTAGGATACAAAATTGAAAAATGATATGAACCGGCGCTACCACACGCGCGTCATCACCAATATCTTTTACAGTGCCTTAGTGGCTGTCTTAATCGAACTGTTTCTCGTGACCAACGTATCGCTGATCGGAGAATACTTAAAAAACGAGAGGGAAGACAGCGGCTTTGTCCGCCTGATCACAGAAGGTGATGTGGTAATCAGCCTTCTGTACGTTATGATAGGGATCGGCGTCTTTACAGTCACCTTTCTGCTTCTTCAGGAAAAATCCTTAAAATACATCAGCCGCATTTCCGATGCCATGCAGAATATCTCAGAGGGCGATTTGAATACGTACGTGGAGGTGGAAGGCGATGATGAATTTTCCACCATGGCGGCCAATTTAAATAAGATGGTGAAGGATTTAAGGGATTTGATGGATAAAGAGCGGGAGGCGGAGCGGACCAAGAACGAGCTGATCACGAATGTGGCCCACGATTTAAGGACGCCGCTCACCTCCATTATCGGCTATCTGGAACTCCTTTCCGGACCCACCGAACTTCCCGCAGAGGTTGAGAAAAAATATATCAATATTGCCTACGTCAAGACGAAGCGGCTGGAAAAACTGATCGAGGACCTTTTTGGATTTACAAAGTTAAATTACGGAAAGATTTCCATGCACGTGTCCTCTGTGGACTTAGTCAAGCTTTTGAGTCAGCTTCTGGAGGAATTTTACCCTAATTTTGTGGATAAGAATTTATCATATGAATTTCAGAGCAATGTTCCGGCCATGGTCATAACGGCGGATGGCAATCTTCTGGCCCGGGTCTTTGATAACCTGATTAACAACGCTATCAAATACGGCGCGGACGGAAAAAGGGTTCTCGTAAAGCTTCATGCCGATGATGAGATTGTCACGGTAGAAGTCATCAACTACGGGTATGTAATTCCATCAGAGGAACTTCCGCTGATTTTTAATAAGTTTTACCGCGTGGAGCAGTCGCGTTCCACCAATACGGGAGGCACCGGACTGGGGCTTGCCATCGCCAAGAATATTGTCGATATGCATGGCGGGGATATTTCCGTGGCCAGCGATTTATCGGGTACGGTATTTACGGTGAAGCTGAAAGTCCATTTTGACATCAACAAAGAGAACTTCGGAAAGATAGGGTGACAAAGGATGAATTTTGTGAAAAAATCCCTTGTTTGGGCAGTGATTATGATGATGGCAGGCAGTTTCTTACTGCCTGCCACCTGCGTAAAGGCGTACGCGCTTTCAGAAGAAGCAAAGCCTGCTGTGTCAGGGACCGAGGATTTGCTCGTGCAGCCAACCTCCCCCGTTTCCATGGAGGTGGAGTATGGATATGACGGCGCAGCCAAAAGCGGCCGCTACTTACCCATCCGGGTATCCATGGTAAATGAAAAAGCGGAGGATTTCACGGGAACGCTTCGTATTGAGGCGATGGAATCTGATTTCGATATCTACCATTATGAGTATCCCGTTCAACTGGAGGCAGCCGGGAATTTAAACAAGTCTGTGGATGTCCCGGTAGGACGGGCAGATATCCTCTATGTGAAGCTGTTAGACAAAGACGGCGGGGAACTGATCCGCAAACGGCTGAAAGTGGAAGTCAGCCCGGATATGGCGGAACTGTTTGTCGGAATCCTCTCCGATACACCGGAAAAGCTTGCATATCTAAATGGAGTCGGCGTCAATTACAGCCTTGTAAGAACGAAGACCTTCGCCATGACGCAGGAGGAGTTTCCGGAAAATGTCAGCGGATTAGATTTACTCGATATCCTGCTGATTACCAATTACAATACAGGCAGTTTAACAGACGGCCAGGTGGGCGCGATTGAAGAGTGGGTCAGAAAAGGCGGTGTTCTGCTGTTCGGTACAGGCGGCCGGGCAGACGACACTCTGAAGGCATTCCGCAGAGATTTGCTGGAAACATCCTATCAGGCGCCGGAGCTGCGCTCTGTCAATATGGGCGTGGAGTACGCGACCAATGGCCCCGGCGACTCATTTATCGATCTGATGTGCGCCGATATCACATTGAAAAATGGAACCGAGGTCTTAAGCAACGACGAGTTTCCGGTTCTGACTAAAACTTCCAGGGGAAAAGGCATAATCGGCGTTGCGGCTTACGATTTCGTGGACATTGCCTCCTTCTGTGAGGCACAGCGTTCCTACGTGGATAAGCTCTTTACCACGTTACTGGGGGAGGAGAAATTAAATAATCTCTCTTCCTACCTCTATAACGGAAATTCCAGCATGTACTGGTCGGTACAGAGTATCTTAAACACCGGAGATGTCGACAAGCTTCCGAACCTTCCGCTCTACGTCATTGTGATCCTCGGCTATATCCTTCTCGTCGGACCGGGGCTCTATCTGTTCTTAAAGAAGCAGGAGAGAAGACGTTTTTACCGGTTTGGCGCTGTCGCGCTGGCGGCAGGTTTCACCATTATCATCTATCTGATGGGAGTGGGGACGAGATTTAAAGATACCTTTTTCACTTATGGAACCATCTATGATGCGTCTGAAAAATCCATTGACGAGTATACTTATATCAATATCAGGACTCCGTACAACAAGCCGCACACCATTTCCTTAGACCCGTCCTATCAGCTGCTTCCCATTACGAGAAGCTATTATTACGATATGACCCCGGTTCCCAAATTTACGGGAAATGATGACTATAAGGTCCGTGTCCGCTATGAGGATGACGAGACGAAAATTTCAACTCAGAATGTAGTGGCCTTCACTCCCAAATACTTCTCTTTAAGAAAGAAGACGGCCAATGATGGATCCGCAGGTCTTACAGGAAAAATCACACTGTTTGACGGCGAGATGACCGGTACTGTCACCAACAGCTATCCGTTCCCGGTCGAAAAAGTGGGGATTCTGGCGTATGGACAGATGGTGGTAATTGATGAACTGAAGCCCGGCGAGACAATGGCTGTAGATGATTTGCCGGTTATCAACTATCCGCTGAACAGTTCCAGCATGATAGCGGAGCGGGTTACAGGCGGTTTCCGGTATTTAAAACCGGATATTGATGATTCGGATTACATGCTTGCGCTTTCGCGCACCAATATTTTAAGCTTCTTCCTCGATACATACGCATCCACTTACAATGCGGAGGCGCGCATTGTGGCTTTCGGAAATGATCAGAAAGAGAGCAGTTTTCTGGCTAAGGGAAATTATGAGACGTACGGTGTGACCATGTATACCTCCGCTCTTGACATCAGTACAGAGAAAGAGGGACGCACATACCGTTCCGCCCTGATGAAGGCGCCGACCGTACTCAGTGGCCAGTACTATCCGATGTACAACTACGCGTACGGCATCGATCCGGTAGCTTTGGAGTACTCCCTTGGAAATGATATCGAGGTGGAGAGTCTGAAATTTGAACTGCCCTCCGACGATTTCATGAGTAATGAAAAATACAGCTACATGACGATGTTCAAGGGCGCTGTCTATTTTTACAATCATGACACAGGAGATTACGACGCCGTGGATATTATGGCTAAGGATGTCTATACGGCTTCTGAACTGGAACCGTATCTGTTGCCTGGCAACACAATGACTGTAAAATACGTTTTCGATGGCAGCGCAGATTACAGCTGGGTGACGCTGCCTGTGCTGACTGTTCTTGGAAGGGATAAATAATGCTGGAAATCAGAAATTTAAAAAAAGCTTTTGGAAAATTCTACGCACTGAATGGTCTTGACTTAACCATCAACCAGGGGGCCCTCTTTGGATTCGTGGGCCCCAACGGGGCCGGGAAGACGACCGCGATCAAGATTATGACCGGTTTATTACAGGCTGACGAGGGGCAGGTGCTGATAGAGGGGGCTGACGTGACCGACGGGCTCTCTCAGCTGAAGCTGAAGATCGGCTACGTGCCCGATTTCTTCGGCGTTTACGATAACTTAAAGGTCTGCGAATACATGGAATTCTTCGCCTCCTGCTACGGAATCGACGGTCTAAAGGCCCGCACGCGGTATATGACGCTTTTGGAGCAGGTCGGCCTGGAAGATAAGGTGAATTTCTATGTGGACGGCTTATCGCGCGGAATGAAACAGCGCCTCTGTCTGGCCCGGGCTTTAATCCATGATCCGGCCCTGCTGGTTATGGATGAACCGACCTCAGGCCTGGATCCGAGGACGAGATTTGAATTTAAAGAGATATTAAAAGAGTTACAGGAGCAGGGAAAGACCATCCTCATCAGTTCCCACGTCTTATCGGAGCTGTCGGAACTGTGTACCGATATCGGTATCATCGACCAGGGGAAAATGGTCTTAACCGGCAGCATGAATGAGATTTTAAAACGCGTCAATGCCTCCAACCCCTTAATCATCTCAATTTTGGGGGAGAAGGAAAAGGCGCTTTCCATCTTAAAGAGCCAGCCGTGCGTCCAGACGATCTCTGTCAAGGATGGCGATATTATGGTGCGTTTTATCGGTGATACGAGAGACGAGGCGACGCTGCTTCAACAGCTGGTGGACGCCGAGGTGCCGGTTCACGGTTTTGTCCGGGAACAGGGAAATTTAGAGTCCTTATTTATGCAAATCACAAATCACGAAGAAGAAAAGGCGGTGTTGGTACATGAAAATGAATCCGGTCTATAAGAGGGAAATCACCGTTAGTTCCAGAAGCTTCCGGATGGCGCTGATTCTCATGATATTCAATGGAATCCTGGCGCTGGTCGCCCTGCTCAATATGTATTCCGTCGTCGCCAGAGTCCGCATGACGGCGGAGATCCAGTACGCTTCATTTTTAAACCTGTATGTATTTGTGGCTGTTGTGGAGTTCGTGATGCTGATGTTCATTATGCCAGCGCTG
>CAUEKH010000014.1 GCA_959018155.1 uncultured Hungatella sp. | reverse complement strand
TTAATGCAAAATCCAGCGGGCACGCCTCCTTATAGGATCGTTTCGAAATCATCGCGTCAAAAGAATCCGCAATGCACAGGATCCTGGCAGAAAGCGGAATGTCCTCCCCCTCAATCCCTCTCGGATAGCCTCTTCCGTCATACCGCTCATGATGGCCGATCACCGCAGGGATTACGTAATCCAGAGACGGCAGATTTCTGATAATTCCGATCGACGCCTCCACATGCCCCTTCATAATCTCATATTCCTCCGGCTCCAGCTTTCCTGGCTTATTCAGAATATGTTCCGGAATCCCAATCTTACCGATATCGTGGAGAAGTCCCGCCTCTTTCACCAGTTCCACGAAATCCTCACTCATCCCGTACTCCTGCGCCAGGAGGCCCGCGTAATCCGCTACATTGCGGGAGTGGCTGAAGGTATAGTGGTCTTTCGCGTCTATGGCCGCAGTCAGCGCATAGATGGTAGAACTGTAGGAAGAATAGATTTCCTCACTGGCGATCGGCTTGCTGCCCTGGCTCTTCTCCTCAATATGAGAACCGATATCGTAAACCATGACACCGTTTTTCCCTTTTCGCTTCACCGAATAGACCGCCATATCGGCATTCTCCACAAGCTGCTTAATATTGCTGGCCGCGTATGGAATGGCACAGATTCCACAGCTGACTGTCAGCACCTTCAGCGCATAGTCCGTGGCTCTCTTGTTCATGTTGAGAATCTGCAGCCGGATGGACTCCGCGATATTTTTGGCCGCAAGCACATCGACTCCCGGAAGGGCGACCGCAAATTCCTTTCCGCTGTACCGGCAGACGTACCCCAGTTCGCCGATTGTGGCACTGATAATCTTTGCCACATGAAACAGGGCCATATCGCCTTCCTTCAGGCCGTAAAGCTGATTATACAGCTTAAAATCATCCATGTTAATGATAATCAGAGCCAGCTCCCTGTCCGGATTCTTCTCGAAAATCTGATTCAGCACTTCCGAGAAATACCTCCGGTTCAAAAGTCCGGTCAGTTCATCCGCCCTCGCCTCCGTGCACGCCTTCTCATACAGCCGTGAATTGCGGACCGCTATGGACGCCACCGAACTGACGGATTCCAGGAAACTCAAATCGTCGTATCCGTAGGCTTTCCCTCTTTTCCGCTGGGTCAAAAGGACAATCCCCGCAAGCCCCTCATCATCCAGCAACGGAAGCAGGCACTGAACCCCCAGATCGCGTATCAGCCGCTTCTCCTCCTCCCACATGGATTTGAAAAGCACCGTCCGCTTAAACTCACTCACCAGCATACATTTTCTGTTCTGACGCATCCACTCCGCCGCCGGATTATCCCAGCGGATTGAGAACCGGATCCCGCTGACCGGGCTGGTCTGATGGACCGTCTCGTAGCTTTCTCCCGACTGGTCCGCAAGACAGACGTAAATGGCGCCCACGTCCAGCGTCTCCTGGATCACCGCGGAGATTTCCTCCACAATATTCTCCACATTCAGGCTCTTGGATACCGCCGTGCTGAACTTCTTTAAATTCTCCGTCTGAATCATTTCCCCCTTGGCAAATAAAATGTCGATGAACGTCTTCACCACAGACGAAACGAAAAATGTTACCAGCGTAAAACAGACTGCCACAATCAGAAGACTGTTCTCGGTGAAGGCCGGCATTTTCAGCTGGATAAATTCTTCCAGCGGGTTAATACAGTTGGCAAAGAGAAGCGCAACCAGCAGAGTGCTGGCGCCATAAACCACCCCTCTCGACACCAGAAGCGTCAATCGGAATAGATGCTTCTTGTACAGTGCGTAAAACATAAATCCGGCGTTGATGACTCCCGAGAGCACGTCCGTCGGAAATCCCTTAAAAGCAGGCACTAACGTCCCCGCATGGCCGATAAACAGAATGATGATTCCGATAAAAATCGGCTTCAGCTGATTGCGCTCCAGCGTATTCTTCCGGTACGTCTTCTTCACCAGATAAATCATGTGGACGACAGGACAGGAATTCGCTATAAACAGGATAATAACCGGCCAGCCAATATGGTAGACGAACCCCGCCGCGCCGCTGGAAAGCCGTATCACCTCCGGGCACGGAATATAGAGTCCAAACCTGATATTCAGGATATTGTTGACGGCCGCCATAATTAACCAGACCCACCACAGCGTATAATCGTCAGAATCTGCCATGGAGTGGATAAAATTAAAAAATGTAAACGGCAGGAAGCTGAGTCCCACTATCGACAAATGGAACCAGAACGCGACCCCCGGCCACAGTTCCATTCTCATGGCAAGAGAGCCGCCCGTCCAGAGCACAAAGCCGGCCAGCACCATGAGAAACGAGTTAATAATCTTATTCTTGTGAGCCGCCATAAACGCGACAAACAGAAGCATATAACAGAACAGGGCTATGATAGAGATAAAAGAATAATTATACATTATACTTTATACCTCCTTCCCTTATCGGAAACGCGCTCCTGGCTTTTTAACAGTTCGCCAAGCTCATACTGGGTCGGATTAATCCGCCGCATCTTCTCCCGCCCCGTCTCGTAATACGTCTGAAATGTCCCGCACCGGAGTATGGTGATTTCCAGCGGATCAATTCCGAGAATCTTCTTTAAATCCTTGTAATCCTCATCCACGTATTTAAAATAGACGCCCATGTGTTCCTTCAGAATAGAAACGGTCACAGCGGAGGAGAACAGGCACTCCGGCTTCATTTCCACATACATGTGAAGAAATGGCCGCTTATTCTCCGTCACTTCCTTGGCCGCCACCCAGTCCTCCACCGCAAGGCCGGAGAGGGTGATAACCCGTTCCACCGAGTTCTCCGTAATCCGCGTAAAGCCTGCAATATCAATGACCGTGGGAATTCTGTCTATGTACTCAAAACGCGGAAAACGGACGTTGTCCCGATCGCTTTCCAGAGCCAGACAGCGGTACACATCGCCCACGCGGTAGCGCATAAACACACCGCCCTTGAACACGGAGATCACAAGCTCATACTTCTCGCCTTCCTCCACCTCATTCATCAGGCACGTTCTCGGCTGATAAGACGGGTCCGACAAGCTCCGCTCCATCTCTTTTTCCGGTATAAATTCATAAAAGCAGGCGTCCGGGAAGAAATACATCCCGTCCCGGCTCCAGATCTCCGTACCGATACACGTCGGTTCCGTCCCCGCAAAGATTTCCATGGGGCGGATTCCCCACATTTTTTCCAAATCATCCCGGTAGAGGCGGTTATCCGTCCCCGCGCACATGAACCCCTTCAACCGGAAAATATCTTTCGGAAGCAGTTCCCTGCCTTCCTTCTGACACCGCTTCTTTGCCCTCAGAAAACGCGCCAGCATAAACGGGCTGACAGACATGCCCGTCCCCTTCTCGTCACCGCTCTTTTTCCCGCCCTTATGGCCGGAACCGAGGGAAGCGATGCTTAAACTGACGTAATACGTGACACTCCCCACACCGAAGAAGAAATCAATCCCCTTCTTAAGCCCCATCTTAAATCCTTTTTTATTCCGCTCGCTGAAAGAAAGCTTCTGCGCCTCCTTCACCGGCGGAAGGAACTCGATGCTGATAGCATCGTTGAGAAGCATCGGAAAAATTCCTGTGGCGTATGGAAGCGGCGCCAGCGCATACAGAATCGTATCTTTGGGGCTCACGTCAAAATTTCCCCGCCCGTCGCTGGTGGACAGCATGAGACACCCCAGCATATTATTCTGATACGTCTCCAGCATACCTCTGGTATACGGCGCCAGCTTGATCGTATGGCGTCCGCCCTCCCACGTAGTCTGAATCCAGATGACCGGGTCATCGGGCAGCATGGTCTTATCCTTGAGAGAAAGGACATCGGCATAATCCTCATAGGAGGTCAAAGGCATCACCTTTCTGAACTCTTCTATCGTCTTCGGCTGCTTTCCTTTCAGAAGACGTTTTCCGATCCCGCTCTTTTCCCAGATTCTCAGCTGTTCCAGCATCAGCCGGTTCTGGATTGCCATAAATTCTTCTGTTGTCAATTCCAGAAATCCACAGTATTCTTTCCACAAATCCCAGTCTTTATATTCTTTCAGCTTCTCCTCGAACTTCATCCGCGTTTGTCCTCCGTCGTCCGTAAATATCGGATGCATGTTAAGATACTCTTTCTGTCAGGTATCAGAAATGGCGTCTCCTTCTGATAATTCTCATACCCGTAAAGAGTCTGTTTAAATGTAACCCTGTCCTGAAACCATATATACAGTACATTCAGTACACTGTACTCCACCCCTGCCGCCGCCATCAGCGCTGTCCCCGTCATCAGCGCCAGAAACGTATACAGAAGAATAAACCATAAAACCCCCGGATGTCTGCAAAGAGCGTAAACACCTTCTTTGTATACAGGAATTTTCCCATCTGCCCGCACATACGTTTCCCCAAACGGCAGTGCAAAGAACAGTGTGTATACAAGAAGCCCCACCTGGGAAACTGCCAGAAGTCCGCACACCACCCTCCACCAGAGAGGAAGCGTCTGCTCCCTCAAAGATGTGACAACACATCCGGCTGTTGCCGCAGCAAGCAAAATACTGCCCGCCATAAAAAAGCTGTGCAAAAATCGGTTTTTCCAGGTAAAACTGTTAATATCATAGATCAGATACATTCCAAAGGCAATCAGACCGGCCACAAGGTATCCCATATAATCCCCCTACTTTACGCTGCTGTAACGTCTGATAATTCCCACCCCAATCGGATGCGGCCCCGTATGTACCCCAATCGTGGCCCCGATCTGATTGATCAGGATTTTATCCGTCCCAAATCCTTCCCGCCGGAGAATCTCCATCAGCTGTTCCCGGAACTTATCCGCTTCCTCATAGTCATAGCCGAATCCTATGGTAAACCGGTAATCCTGAAAAGGCCGGCCATTCTCCTTCAAATATTCAATCAGAAGCGCAACTACTTTATCTATGGATTTCCTCCTGCTCCTGGAAATCCCGCTGGGGAAAATCTCCCCCTCCTTCAATGTGATGATCGGCCTGATTCCCAGCACGGAAGCCGCCGCTCCCGCCACCTTGCCGATCCGCCCGCCATGCTGTAAATAATCCATACTGCCCACGGTAAAGAAAATGCGTCCCGTCCCTTTTATGGCGTCAATCGCTTGGACCGCCTCCGAAAGCGTCAGCCCTTCATCCCGCAGAGCCGCCGCCTCTAAGACGAGAAGCCCCTGAAGCACCGTATTCACCGTTGCGTCAACCACTTCAATCTCCGCATCCTCAAACTGCTCCTGCACCAGCGCCTTCGCATTGAGAGCCGACTGCATGGATCCGCTGAACTTCGTAGTAATACAGATACACAATACCGGAATCTGCTGTCTGGCAAACGGAAGGAATACATCCGTGTAATCCTGAATCGAAGGCATGGAAGACATCGGATACACATCCGGATGGTCCACCATCTTCTTATAAAAATCGCGCACTCCAATCTCTACGCCCTCTTTTTCATACTTATTCCCATCAAAAGACACGTAAAACGGAACGACTGTTATCTCATTCTTATCCGTTACTTCTTTCGGTAAATCACAGGAACTGTCGCTAATTATCGCAAATCTGCCACAACCCATGTCCGTACTCCTCTCTTTCGTATACAAGATGCTATCCCTCTATTATACAAGATAGGAAACTGCATGTCTATTCATTATTTTACAGATAACTGGTATTTTTTACTAATTATTATTATTCAAACGGTGTGAGGCCTGTAAAACGGGACAGTTCCCGCCTCACAGGCCTCACATCGTTTGAACCGTATGAACTTGAATGCCTTATTCCAGATATCCTTTCTTCCTCAGTTCCGCCTCGATCCGGTCCAGATTCTTCTCTGAATCCGCCGTGACCGTATGGTAATGGCAGCCGCCCGTCAGCGCCTTCAGCGGCTGATCCCCCGTCTCATCCATCTGCTTTACGAATTCCTCCGCATCGAGTCTGTTATTGATGATTAAATCCACACAGATCTGCCCGTACAGCGCGTGTTCTATGGACACATTCAGAACTCTTCCGCCGTAGTCCACAATCGTCTGGAGTTCATCGAGCGTATCCTCATTTCTGTGGTTCATCCGGAATACCCTGATATGGGCGCGCTCCCCTTCCGTGTCCGCCTGATACATCAGATACCCCTTATTCGTGGACATAATTTCCTTATTCTCGGCTCTTAAAAGCGCGATATCCTGGACGATCACCTGCCTGCTGACTCCTAAACGCCTGGCCAGTTCGGTTCCCGAGACAGGTGTCTTCTCCCGCTTTAAAATCTCTTCAATCCGCGTTCTTCTCAAATCTCCATCCATATTTCAATCCCCCGGCTTTCTCTCATCAGTTATAGCAGATGACCGGAATCCCAGTATAAACCAGATCATATAGGGTCTGTGCCTTATCCGGTGGAAGGTTGATACAGCCATGGCTTCCGCTGTACTGGTAAATAGTCCCGCCAAATTTGCTCCGCCAGCTGGCGTCGTGGAGTCCTATCCCGCCATTAAACGGCATCCAGTAATCGACATGGCTCTCGTACTCGTACGTGCCATCTTCCTTCTTCTTACCGCGGAGAATCCTGTCCTTTTCCTTATAGGTCAGGCTGTAAATCCCCTCCGGCGTCGTGTAATCCTTCGACACATTCCCCGTCACGCAGGGCGCCTCCCAGACGAGAGCCCCCTCCTGGTACATATAAACGTGCTGCCCGGTCAAATCAATCTCCACATACGTGCCGCCCCAGTCGTTCGTTCTGTCCTGGGCCTTCTTTTTATAAAGCGGCTCCCTGACCTGGCTCTGGCCGGTGCGGATCATGGCTATCAGCGCCGCCGTCTCCCCCTCCTGGTCCATCTGCCAGCCGTAAGGCCCTGTCAGTTCTGCGTCCTTCCCTGTGGACGTATGGAAAATCCTGGCCTTATCCGCGGTATCAAACTGGTCCGCCAGAGACTTCACCCAGGCCGCCGCCATGTTCCAGTCCACATCAATCAGTCCCTCCGGCGTGCTTCCCTTCAGCCACGTACAGATGGTATCCCCTTTCAGTTCCACCGTCTGTTCTCCAAACTGGTACACAATCACCATATCCTTACACTGATTCATGACGTCGCAGAGCGCCTTTAAACCAGGGTCATCCGATTTCACCGAGACGCCGCAGTAGCAGCCCGCCGCCTCTAAATCCACACTTCGATTTCCGTTTTTAACGGCATCTTTAACCACCGCGGCCGTCTTCTCCGGATCCACGTTATTGCCATATACCTCCGGAATAATCGTAAATGGCGCTCCCTCCTGATAAGGGGAAATGTGCGCGTCGGCCGTCACGGTTATCCCGCTTCCGCTGATACAGGAAAGCGCCTGGATCGCCGCATCAAGCGCCCCCTCATCAAACCCGGCAGTCACAGGCATGGTGTGGGAATGGTCCGCGGCCGGTCCCGTCACCCGCCCTGTTGCATTCTGTTCATCAAGAATCGTCTGAAGTCCATCCGGCGCCGAGGCGTGATACCCGATTGCGCTTCCCTTTATCGTCTCCGTCTTTCCGTCTTTTTCCGATACCGTCAGATTGTATTCTGAAGCATAAAAGCCCTCGATCCGTACCTTCGCCTCTTCCACCGTCAATCCGCCGATCCCTACTCCGTTCACCTTCGTTCCCGAAACAAAGCAGGACGCGTCATCTGCCAGTACCGTCTGCGCCGCAGCCAGCACAAACAGTACCACAGCCACCGCGCCCTTTCGCAACAGTCTCATTTTCAACTCTGCCTTCCTACGATTCATTCTCTTTACCTTCTAAATTATTCATATTTGCATGGAAGAATCTGCCATGCCTTTATACCTTAACACTATCTCCGGCTGTAATGCAACCATTTTTTTAAAGTGTAAGAATAAGTTAAAAAAATACCCCGGGCGGCAAAAAAGATCGGCTGTTCACCGCCTATTTTTGCCGCCCGGGGCATTCGATTTATGAAAAGCTCCCCAAAAATCCCTCTTCCAGGCACTCAGAAAATGATGTGATTTTCTGTATTCCCGGTACATACTCTTTTTCTCCATCCGGCCTTCCGGAAGGCTGATACCAGAGACTGTGCATCCCCGCCTGCTGCGGCGCCAGCACATCGCCCTTTAATCCGTCTCCGATAAATAAGCATTCCTCCGGCTTACAGCCTGCTTTTAAAAGACAGTGCTGATAAAATACCGCATCCGGCTTCTCCACACCCGCCTCTTCACTCGTCACCAGAAAATCAATCATGGGCGTAATGCCAAGCCGTTCCAGCTTTTTATACTGGACGTATGCCGTCATATTCGTCCCTACTCCCACTCTGACCCCATTTTCCTTCAGTGAACGGATGAAATCCGCCAGCCCGGGCTCCGGTTCCATGCAGTCGATCATCGTCTTCCAGTATAACTCCGCCATCCTCACAGCATGAGGGAAAAGCGGCTTATCGAGGATTTCCAGCATGGTCTGATACCGGAGAAGCCGGTTATGGATGGCAGCATTGTTGCTCCCCAGCTTCGCAACCATCCGCTCATTGGCTTCCTTAAGCGTCCGGTGGAACGTGGTCCCCGTGATCTCCAGATGCAGGACACAGTAGTCCTTAAGCGCCTCCAAAGCCAGGCGGTTACCGCGTGTATAGTCGTACATGGTATCGTCGATATCAAAGATTACCGTCTTTATCACGTTATCTCTCCCATCTCTGTCGCTCTGTCTCCGCCACGCTATTTCTGTCCGTAGTAAGCGTTCGCTCCGTGTTTTCTCAGATAATGCTTATCCTGCAGCTCCTGCGGCGCCGGCTTCACTTCCGGATTGATAAGTTCCGTCCTGGCAGCCATTTTCGCCACTTCCTCTAAGACAACGGCATTGTGAACCGCTTCCTTCGCGTCCTTGCCCCAGGCAAACGGACCGTGGTTCTTGCAGAGGCAGGCCGGAACCGCCATATATTCCTTATCCTTAAAGTAATCGACAATCAGAAGCCCTGTATTCTTCTCGTAAGCGCCGTCAATCTCTTCCTTCGTCAGGCAGCGCAGGCACGGGATTTCCCCGTACATATAATCGGCGTGGGTCGTCCCGTAGCACGGGATTCCTCTTCCGGCCTGAGCCCAGCTTGTCGCCCAGGAAGAATGGGTGTGCACAATTCCCCCGATTTCCGGGAATGCCTTGTACATCTCCAGATGGGTCGCCGTATCAGAAGACGGATTGTATCTTCCTTCCACCCGGTTGCCTTCCAAATCCATCACCACCATATCCTCCGGAGACAGCTTATCGTAATCGACGCCGCTGGGCTTGATCACGAATAAGCCGCTCTCCCGGTCAATAGCGCTCACATTTCCCCAGGTAAATGTAACCAGCCCGTATCTGGGCAGATCCATATTTGCCTCATAGACTACCTTTTTCAGTTCTTCCAGCATTCTGATTTTCCTCCTTACGCTTCCAGTAAATACATTGCCACTTCATCAATCTCCCTGTTTGTGGAAATGATGACGTCCTTCCCGTTGTGGGAATACTTATAGACATTGGCCGGCCCACAGTCCGTATCGAGAACCTGGAACTCATAGACCTTCGCCGCCTGATTATAAGTAAATGCCAGTAAATTTCTCGGGCCCTTCCTGTGTCCGATCACGACAGCAGGTTTTCCACAGAGCATACCGCCGAAGATCGCATGGGTAAATTCCGCCGGCTGGCCGTAATCATAGACCTTCTCGAAAACGCCGTCTTTCTTCTTATAGAAGCTGATGCTCTCGCCATGGAACGGGGCTAAAACTGCCAGTTCCATCTCTCCGTCCTCATCCATATCGACTAAAACCGCGTCGCTGGCCGGTGTGGACAGAAGTTCGCGGATCTCCCATTCTCCGCCCCTCTCGGCCGGAGGAATAAACTGGAAGACGCCGCAGTCCGCGGAAATGACACTGGTGGTGACGCCTCCGTCTTCCACCCGGTAGTAACCGTGGTTCTTTAACATATTATCTTTGATCACCTGAAGTTCCAGCTGATGTTCCTCGTCAAATCCGCTTAAATCCTCCGGAAGTTCGGCCGCGTAGACCTTCCCCGGCATGGACCAGTCGTCCTTGAACTCATGGCCTGATTTTAAGGCACAGGCAATCAGGTAGCGGACGCCATTTCTCTCCACGATGTCGAACCGGTGCACGTGAGGCAGATCAACGAGTGTCCTCACCTCCCAGTTTCCCTTCTCCACCGGAGTCACAATCACGATCTTCGCTTCCTTGGAATCGTTGGGGGAGTAGAACTTATGAGTTGCCAGAAACTGGCCGTTGGTACCCGGAACCTGAACCATGGTCATAACTCCGCCCGGTTCGCTCCAGACTGTGTCCTCCACATTGCCATCCAAGTCAAACAGAAGGCAGCGGTCCACTTTTTCCGCTGCCACAAGGAAATGGTCGCCGCCATTGTAGTGAAGCGGTGCGATAGAATAACATTTTGTCAGATTCTCTATTACTTTCTTCTCAACCTTCATCTTACTATCCTCTCCTCTATTCCTGTGAATCCAGAATTCCCGCCATCATCGAATGGGCGAAATCGAGATCCTTACGCCACTCCGGATTCCCCGTATACCAGAATTCCGTCACAAACTTGCGGATTCCCAGCTCCCAGGCCGTCTTGATGGCTCCCTTAAAATCAACGTGGCCAGTTCCAAACGGCACCTCGCGGAACACGCCCGGAACCGTCTCCTTCAAGTGCATGGCTACGAGATGACCTTTTCCCTTCCTTAAGTCGTCCAGCACATCCGTGCCGTACGTCTTAGCGGCGTTGGTAATATTGCCGATATCGGGATAGACATTTAAATACATGGAAGAAATCAAATCCACGTACTTCACGGACTTCTCCACCGTATTCATGAATTCCGTCTCCATCGTCTCGAATCCCATCACGACACCGGCTCTTGCCGCCATCTCCACAGCTTTCTTTAAATTCTCGCCAAAAAGCCGTTTCGTCTCATCGTCGGATTCCTCGTAGTAGACATCGTATCCGGCCAGCTGGATAATCCGGATTCCCAGATCATCGGCTAAGCGAATGGCCTTTTCCATAATCTCCATGCCTCTGTCCCTGACCGCTTTGTCATGGCTTCCAAGGGGATATTTCCGGTGGCCGCTCAAGCACATGGTCCGGATGGGAACTCCCGTCTCACTCATAAGGCGGACCAGTTCCAAACGCTCTTCTCTCGTCATATCGAGTCTGCCAAGCTTTGCATCCGTCTCATCAATGCTGATTTCCACAAAGTCAAAACCGGCCGCCTTTGCGGCTTCCAGCTTCTCCTTCCAGCTTAAATCAGAGGGCATGGCCTTCTCGTATAACCCCAGGGTATATGCTCTATCCATCTGTCATTTCCTCCAAAACCGCAGTCGTGGGGAAGTATGAACCCTTCCCCACATTCTGCTAAAAGTCTGATTTGTGTACCTGATAGACCGTCACGCCCCGGGCGCGGATCTCCTCCAGTGCCTCCTCCGGCGCTTCCCCGTCTGTGATCAGATACTTGATTTTCTCGATTGGACTGCTGGTAAAACTGCTGTTCATGCCAATCTTTGTGTGGTCCGCCAAAAGGTAAACATCCTGTGTCGTATGATCAATCATCAGCTCATTGATGCTGACCTCGGAAAACAGTTCCGTCGTCATCCCCGCCTCCGCAGAGACACCGGAACAGCCGACAAATGCCTTCTTCGCAAAGACCGTCTGGAGATTGCGGACCGCGAAATCTCCTACCATGGCGTCCTTGGGATTGCGCAGCTCCCCGCCGGTGAGCACGACGCTGACACCGCGCCCGTGCTCACTGTGGATTGCCTTGCCGTTGTTCGTGATCACCGTCACATTATCTTTATCAATATACTGAAGCACCGAAAGGGCATTTCTGCTGGTATTGATAAACAGGGTATCCCCGTCAGACACAAATCGGGCAGCATACTTTGCAATCAGGGTCCGATACAGCCGGATCTCGTCCATATCGTCCTTCGTCACTTCTATCGGGATTGCCCCGCCGTAAGTACGTGTCAAAAGCCCTTCTTCTTCCAGGAAACGCAAGTCTCTCCTGATGGTCACAAGTGACACCTCCAGGATTTCAGCCAGCTGGTTCACCCGAAGTTCCGGGTCTCTCTGTATCATGCTTAAGACCTTTTCCCTGCGGCTGTCGACACATGCTTTCTCTCTCTTCATAAGGCTGCCCTCCAGTCTAAGTAAACTGTCAGATTATCTCGTTCTCTTTCATTTTCTCTTCAATTTCCTGAGCGGACATGATATTCTTTAAACCGATTACCTTGGTCCCTTTCTTCTCAGCATCCTTGAACATGGAGACAAAGTTCTGTGCGCAGAATACGATATCAAACTGAGGCGCCGCGCTCTTTCCTTCTGAGAGTGCACAGTGATGGATTTTTCCTGGCTTGATGCCTACCTTCTTTAAAACCTTCTCCAGTGTCATTTTCATCATCAGACTGGAACCTGCACCATTGGCACAGCAGACCAGAAAGCTCATATTTTCCTTTGCCATTGTTTTTTCCTCCAATATTATTAATAATTACGACTGTTTACGCTTCTTTTTCTTTTAACTCTTTGTAAGCCTCATAATCCTCAGCCATCAGGAAGTAACCCTTCTTATCCAGACGATACTGAATCTGCGGGATTGCAAGCAGTGCAATAACAACGACTGCGATACCTGCGTAGCTTAAGAACTTCATAACGGCTGTCATAACCGGCCAGATAACGGCCCAGTCCCACATACCCAAGTATCCGCCGTAAGCTGCCATGCCGACCCAGCCCGCGATGATGGCAGAACCGAATACCTGGCATAAACCGGAGATAAACGGAAGGATTAAAGCAGCCTTGATACCGCCCTTCTCATTGGCGAAAATAGCGATGGTCGCGTTATCGAAGAATACAGGAACGAATCCACAGATAACAAGAACCGGGCTCTTTAATACGATCAGTGCGATGATAGCTAAAATCTGTCCTGCGAAACCGGCTAAGAAGCCTAACGGAACCGCATTGGCTGCTCCGAAACCGAATACAACTGCACAGTCAACGCCTGGTAAGGAACCAGGAAGTAACTTGTCAGCAATACCCTGGAAGGAAGCGGTCAGCTCTGTTACGAACGTTCTGACGCCCAGCTGTAAGATTGCCAGATAAACTGCGAAATATAAACAGGTCTGGATTACGTAGAATAACATGCTGGCGCCTTCTTTTAAGAAGCCCTGCTCTACCAGATAATCACGTCCCAGGATACAGAGAATTGCACCGAAGAAAATAATCATCAGGAGGGATGTACATACCATGTTCTCATTGAAAATGGACATAAAGCCCGGTAATTCGATATCATCAATCTTCTTAACGTCTTTTCCGTCTTTCTTCTTGCCGAAGAACTTCTCAGCGATCCAGGTGTTGATGGCAACACCGAACATCTGCTGATGAGCGAGACAGAAGCCTGCGCCGTCTGTCAGATCCTGACACGGTTTAATGGTTAAGTTGGAACCAACTGCCCAGTAAGCGCCGAGGATCAGAGCCATAACAACGATAAGGCCGATACTGTTGTTGATTAAGAACGGACATGCAAACAGGATTAACCAGTATGCGGTAGCTGCCTGCTGTACCTGTACGTGGCCCGTTGTAAATAAAGCGCGAAGCTTTGTGACTTTACGGAAACGCACCAGTAAGATATTGACAATAAATGCAATCAGAAGAAGAATCATAACATCGCCGAAGGCCTTGCCGAATACTTCTTCCACGCCTGCGGTTACTGCGTTCTGCCCGAAATACGGGTCAATAACCATGGCGTCCATATTGAAACGATCTTTTAAACCTACCAGCACCGGACGGAAGTTGCTGACCAGTCCGCCGGAACCAACGGAAAGAATTAAGTAACCGACAATTGCCTTGATAACCCCTGCCAGTACGTCATACCACGGTTTCTTTAAGAGAATGTAACCGAGCATAACGATAAGACCAATCATAAACGCCGGCTGCTGTAAAACATTGACTGCAAAATAAGACCATATTTTCATCAAAAAATCCATAAAGTTACCCCCATAAGTTTTTAGTCGAGATACGCCTCCTGAATCCTAATTAAGTCTTCCGGCGTCTCTGCCTTTAACAGTTCTCCCACTACCTCTTCATTCATCAAAAGTTCCGACAGCTTTGTCATATTTTCAAGATGCTGGTCGGAATTACAGGACGCCAGTGTAAAGAAAAGTCTGGCATCCATATCGGGATTGCCCGGTTCAAAGCTTACCGGCTTCTCCAGTTTCATAAATCCTATCGTCGTTTTATGTACCCCTTTTGCCCCCTCCTGGGAATGCGGCATCGCCACATTCGGCATGATGACGATATAGGGACCGTACTTCTTGACACACGCGATGATGTCCTCTTTATAATTTGCCTCTACCGTACCATCCGCTTCTAAGGATTCACAACTCATGCGGATTGCCTCCTCCCAGTTGGGAGCCTCCTTGGCAAATTTATAGTGTTTCTGCTCTACAAAATCTCTTAACATTTTCCTATTCCCCCAATTTATTCAGATTACAGACAGGACCGGAACGGAATGTTCTGCGGAGCCTCGAAACAGTCCTCAAATCCTCTGCGGTGATGGTATGCTCTCTTATCCTTGTCAGTCGGATATACGTACTTGCCGCCTACTTCCCAGAAGAACGGGTGGAACTGATAGTCGAGACGATCTTTCTTCATATCGTAAAGCACTCTGATTTCATTGACATCAGCCATGAAATTCGTCCATACGTCGTAATGAATCGGAACTACTACCTTACATCTTAAAGCTTCTGCCATACGGAGAATATCGCAGGAAGTCATCTTGTCGGCCATACCGACCGGGTTCTCGCCGTAGGAACCGAACGCAACATCAATATCGTGATCCTTCCCGTGTTTCGCATAGTAGATGGAGTAGTGGGAATCACCGCTGTGGTAAATGTTCCCGCCCGGAGTCTTTACAAGATAGTTGACAGCCTTATCGTCCATATCGGTCGGGCATACGCCTGTCAGTTCTTCTCTGTCAGGGCCTGTGGAATCAGTCGTCACGAGACACGTACGGTCGAAGGAATCGAGTACGACAATCTCCACGTCTTTAATCTTGATTGTGTCGCCAGGTCTTACTGTGATGCAGCGGTCTTCCGGAACGCCCCACTTAATCCAGGTCTCAACAGATTTCTTCGGGCCGATAAATGGTACCGGAATCTCTTTTCCGTTCTCATCCACGGTTGTCATACCGGTCTGAAGAACATGAGCCGCATACTCAGCGCTCATATGATCCTGGTGGTAATGAGTTGCCAAAACCGCATCCACCTGCTTGATTGCAAATGGGTCAATGACAAATGGAACTGCTCTTAAGTTCGGCTGCATGTTGCGGGCGCCGCACATATTTGCCATCTGATGACCGACCGCCATCTTGCCGTTTCCATGGGTTCTCTTGCCGTTGCCGCACCATAAGTCAATGGTTAAATTGCAGCCGCCTGGCGTCTTGAACCAGATTCCTGTACATCCGAGCCACCACATCGCTACTGTTCCCGGCTTCACCTCCTCATTTTCAATTTCTTCGTTCAGCCATGTGCCCCACTCCGGGAAAGTGCTCATGATCCAGGATTCTCTTGTCATTTCAGATACTTTGCTCATATAAGTCCTCCTATTTGTTTATTCGTTCATATATTTAAGAATCTCTTTTTCTTATATTCATAATTTACCACATTTTATGAATGATTACAAGGGTATTATATGAACGATTGTGCATTTTTATGACCGATTATCGACTGTTTTCTAAAAAAATGACAATTCCCCTTGTTTTTACACGTCTGCAAGGCTGTCTTTAGGTCAAGTTGAATAAAGTAAAAACATCGAAGCCGTCAGAGAGTCCTTATTCTTCTGACAGTTTCGATGTTTTTCCATATTTTTACAGTATCTTTTTATGAACGGAAACGCTCATAAACATTGAGCATTTCCTTAAAATGGTTTTCCGGCCAGAATCTCCTCATAATCCTTCAGATTCCGTTTTAACAGCGACGGCGTATCGAGGCCGTAAGGACATTTCCCGCTGCACCGGCCGCAGTTTAAGCAGTCTTTGATCTTCCTCATCATCGCCTGGGACTCTTCCGTCAAATGGCCTGCCGACGGGGAACGGCGGATCAGCAGGGACATCCGCGCGCACGTATTGATCTCGATCCCTGCCGGACACGGCATACAGTAGCCGCAGCCCCGGCAGAATTCTCCTGACAGTTCCTCTCTGTCATGGTCAATGACCGCCTGAAGTTCCGGTGTCATAGCCGGAGGGTTCGTAATGTAAGAGAGAAATTCATCCAGTTCCTTCTCCCTCTGAACGCCCCAGATAGGAAGGACGTGAGCAAACTGGTCCAAATAGGCGTAGGCCGCTGCGGAATTGGTAATCAGCCCTCCCGAAAGCGCCTTCATGGCGATAAATCCCATGCCTGCCTTCCCACACGACTCCACCAGTTCCAGATCTGGTTCCGACGCCAGATAGCTGAACGGAAACTGGAGCGTCTCATAAAGCCCCGATTCCACAGCCTCCTTCGCCACATTCAAGCGGTGGCTCGTAATACCAATATGGCGAATCTTCCCCTGCCGCTTCGCCTCCACCATAGCTTCATAAAGTCCGGTTCCATCCCCCGGCTTCGGACACGCCATGGCATTATGGAACTGGTAAATATCTATGTAATCCGTTCTGAGCACAGAAAGACTCGTCTCCAAATCCTTCCAGAATCCCTCAGCCGTCACAGCCGTAGTTTTCGTTGCAATAACAACATTACCGCGCACTCCCTCCAACGCTTCCCCCAGCTTCTCCTCACTGTCACTGTAAGCACGCGCCGTATCAAAAAATGTAATCCCATTTTCATAAGCCTTCCGAAGCAGCTTCACCGCTTCCCCCATGGCCACCCTCTGAACCGGAAGCGCGCCAAATCCGTTCTTATTCACTGTAATCCCAGTCTTTCCCAGCGTTACCTCACTCATTATATTTCTTCCCCTTTCACTCTTATCTACCCGCCGCACCGTCCCTTTCTGACTTTCAAAATTCCATCTGCTCATCAGATATTCCAGAAACCGGCTTATGCTTATCACCACCATCTTACCACATTTTTACCCGTATTCCCAGCCTAAAGTATCATCACATTTCACATTTCAGAACCCCCAGGCCCTGCGTCAGGGGAGGCCCGGGAGGAAAGGCGGCAGAGTCCCCACGGTTTTGACGATTTGTTCCGGGTGCTGACTGTTCTTAGGCTGGCATGGTACGGACAGGAGGGAGAAAATCCGGCCTCAAAGCCGGATTTTCAGCAGGCCTGAATCGGATTTTCCTTCAGGAAAATCCGATGAATGCCAGCGGTGCCCTCCTGTCCGTGCCATGCCGGCCTTAGAACAGCCTGCACCCGGAACTATGAGTCAAAACCGTGGGGACTCTGCCGTCTCTCCTCCCGGGTCTCCCCTGACGCAGGGCCGTAGCCCCTCACGCCCCCTTCCCCGCCTCCACTCTGGAGTAAAGCAACACGCCTCCAATCGTAACAATCCCTCCCACAATCTGCAGCGCCACCGGAATCTCCGCAAAAAGGATCGCGGCAAACACAGCCGCAGCCACCGGCTCGCACAGCTTGGAAGCCGACACAAAAGAGGGCGATAAGAATTTTAAGCACCAGCTGAAAATACTGTGCCCCAGAATCGTGGAAAATACAGCCAAAAGCAGGCCCACCACCACAGAAGCCATCCCGTACCCGGTAAAGGAGTAACCGCTGGCAGCTGTTGCGATGCACAGCACCAGTGCGCAGAACACGTAAACAATATAGGTATACGCGGTAGTTGACATATATTTTCTCGCCTCGCGCCCGATTAAGGTATACACGGCAGAAAACATGGCCGCCGCCAGCGCCAGCACATCTCCGAATAAATGGTTCCCTCCTGCAGAGTAATCGGAAAGCGCAATCA
>CAUEKH010000013.1 GCA_959018155.1 uncultured Hungatella sp. | reverse complement strand
GGATGGTAAAAGCCGCCATAGCCGCTAAAAACAGGGCAAAGCTGTGTTTACTCCATTTACGCAGTTTTTCTCGTTCCATTTTTCTCACTCCTTTATCCCGGATACCATGATTCCCTGTTCTAAATAACTCTGTCCCGCCAGAAACAGAAACAGCGGCGGCGCCATCGCCACAATCGACGCAACCCAGGCCACGCTCACTTTATCCGCCGCGATTCCCGGCAAATAGAGGGACAGCGGCCACAGCGTCTTATTTTTCAAAAATGCCATGGGCGCCTCTATCGCATTCCACGCCTCCAGAAATCCGAGAACGACGAAAGCCATGATTCCTGGAAATCCCAAGGGAAGTCCGATTTTCACAAACACCGCCAGTTCTCCCGCCCCGTCGAGCCGGGCCGCCTCCACCAAAGACACCGGGACCGCCGAGAAAAACTGGGTCATAAGAAAGACCGGGAAGGCGGAAAAGATTCCTGGGAGAATGACGGCCAGATGGGTATTTAGAAGGTGCAGCTTATCGAGCACAAAGTAATCAGGCACCATCAACACCTGGAAAGGCAGTATCATCAGTATGATATAGCCGAGATAGAGCACCTGCCTTCCCCGGAACGAATACATGGAAAACGCCCAGGCCGCAGGCACCGCGATCACCATCTGGCCCACCAGAATCGAAAATGTCTGAAGACAGGAATTCCAGAACATGACGAAAAATCCCGGGGAATCAAGCAGCAGTTCCACGTATGGCCGGAGAGTTGGAAAATCGGGTATGAAAGCTGCCTTAACGCTCCCGCCTCCCCCATCCAATACGGGCCCGAACCGCTCTGTCATTTCGCTCTTTGACATAAAAGAATTGCCTGCCATCATAAGCAGTGGAAGCCAGATCAAGAGACACAGCAGAATCAGAACCGCATGTTTGGCAAACCGCTTCATTTTCCCTTCCTCCTCTGCCATAAATTCCAGCTGATAACCGGCACAGCGACCACCAGAAGCAGTATGACCGAGGCCGCGCTCATTTTCTGAATATCGAGGGTTATAAACCAGTTGTTGAACAGGTGCTGAAGCATGTAGATGCTCTCGTCCGGGTAATCTCCCGCAATCAGGTACGCCTCCCGGAATACTTTAAAAGAGTTAAAAACGGAAAGCGCCGCCGTGAGAAACGCAGTACCGGAAAGCCCTGGCAGCGTGATGTAGAAAAAGCGCGCCGCCGCCCCGGCGCCATCCACCCTGGCGGCCTCATACAGTTCCTCGGAAATGGCGGATAAGCCGGCCACCCACAGTACCACGTCGTACCCCATATTTTTCCAGAGATACGTAAACGTCAGGACAGAAAAGGCCGTATTTCCATTCATCCAGTCTCTGGCTGCGCCGCCCAAAAGAGCGGTAATCCCATTTAAAATCCCCTGCTGATGGAAAAATAATTTCCACAGAAGGACTATCGACGCGACCGGTATGGCAAGTGGAACGAGGAGGGTCGTCTTATAGACGGTCCCTCCCTCTTTTAATCCGGCAATCAGTACGGCGCCAAACAGCGAAATCCCAAGAAGCAGCGGAATACACGTTACAAGGAAACGCAGCGAATTAAATGCCGCAAGGCGAAACGCACTGTTTTTTAATACCACTGCATAGTTATTAACCCCCACAAAGGTTCCTCCAATGGCCTCGTGAAACGACCTCTTTATTACGTCCGCATAGGGAAACAGGACAAAGAGAGACGTTCCGAGAAGACTCGGCAGAAGAAACCGGTACGCCATACGTTCCTCCCGTTTACTCTGAGTAATAGAGTTTCGCCTTATTTTCCACCGCCCGTGCCGCGCTTTTCGCATCCTGTGTTCCTTCAAAATATCCTTTCGTCTCATTTATAATCATCTCCAGAAGTACCTCATCAATGGAAACCGGTGTCTTTAATTCAGCCAGCAGCGCCATAAACTGCTTTCTTTTTCCCTGATCCGGGTACTCGGCGTAAAGCGGTTCTTCCGAGCCAAATCCCATGCCCATAGATATATTGGAATCCCGCTCTTCCCACGCCGCTGCCGCCTTCCGGTTTACAGGCAGCCCGTCACTTAAATCGCTTTCCTGTACCTTTAAGGATACTGCAAACTCCACAAATTTCCTGGCAGTCTCCTTCTCCTCTCCGAAGTTTGTGACTCCCAAAAGCCCATTTGTATAGTAGATCCGGTTGAGAGACTGAATCTCATATCCAAATTTTTCGCTGACTGTAAACGGATACATCATATCAGTCATTCCACTGGGCAGTTCGATACTGAACGGAAGTTCCCCGCTGTAGAGCTGGTACATAGACAGTGCATTGAAACTCACACCTTCTTTGTAAACTCTGTTGTAAAATTCCCCGTATCCATTATCCTCTTCCTCACCGAATACCGTCTTACAGCCCGCCGCTGTTCCAACTGCCATCGCAGTCTCTAAAAGCTTCTCCATCTGACCCGGAATCAGTTCTCCGGTGTCTTTCGATACCAGTTCCGGATAGTAAATATAAACCATCTGGCGCAGGATATTTTCATAGACAGTTCTGGCAAACAGCTGCTGATCCGGATTCGCCTTCTGGTAATTGAGCAGTTCATCCATAGATTTGAGACGGTCGATCTGCGACGTCTGGCCGTAAACAATCGGGAAGCTGACACGGATCGGGAACTGGTAGATCTCGCCGCCTGCCTCTTTAAATGATTCTGCGATATTTTCATAAATCTCCCCGGACTGTGCCATCGGCTCTATGATATCGCTTAGATCTTCCAGAATCCCCTTTTCCACGTACGAGCGGTAAGGCAGACCGTCGAGGACCAGCACATCGGCCCCTTTTCCATTTAGCAGCTCCGCGTTGAGAGAACGGATGGTGTCGGATTTTGAGACAGCGCCGGACTCCCTGCCGCCGTCAATCAGTTCCACCCTCACATCGGGATTTTCCATCTGAAATAAGGACGCCGCCTGGCGGATTGTCTGGCAGGAGTCGAGATCCAGCCCGTACACGGTCAGCTTCTTCGACGGAACCGACGGCATATCGCTGTCATACGTGTAGTGGGCCAGCCGCCCTGTTTCCCCTTCGTTATACAGCACATAGAAATCATTTTCCTGTCCGACAAACAGTTTCGTAATGGTTACACTGGGCATCCCAAGAGAGTTTAGACTTCCATCTACAACGGTCTCCCACATGGTTCCATTTTCCATCATATGATGAATTCCCGCTGGATTACAGAGGTAAAAATCCTCCCCTTTTCCCGCGGCAAGGCTTCCGTAATTGTCGGCTGCGCCGGTCTGAAACGGAATCACCTCCTTCTCCTTCCAGGTCGCCGTATCATACCGCAGAAATCCTTTCTCACCGCAGGTAATAAAGGAATTGGGAGTCAACGTATGGCTGTCACAGTAGTTGGAATAGGAATTTACCTGCGGAAGCTTATTCTTCTCGCTGCCATCTGGCGCAATGACATGAACCACATCTGACTCCGGTACAAGCAGCGTACCGTCTTCCATCACGTAAATGCCGTTGACTCCCACCATACTCACATCCCGAAGCGCATCCAGTTCCTCATAGCTGCCATCCGGTGACATTTTTACAATCCTCGTCTTATATTCCTCGCCGTTATAGATCCCATACCGGGACTGGTCAGGTCCATATGTAACATAAGAAAAATACCGGTCTTTCGGCAGATGATTACTCCACGGTTCTTCCTCTTTCACCCAATCCGTGCCATCATAGATATAGATATTACCGCCGGCAATGTCCCCTTCTTCCAACACTATCGTATATAGTTCAAGTCCTCCATCCGGGCGTTGGGCGCAGTAGGATACAGACTCCTGACCATCCTCAAACGGCAGAGGGATGTTCGACTCCACATAGCGGCCTTTTGGGATATTCGACTCTGGAACTGAATGATCCGATTTTGCCTTTGTTTCGCTCCCTGTATTGTTACTCTCCGTATAGCTGCTCTCCGTATTTCGTTTTTCTCCATTTTTACTCCCACAGCCGGCAAGTGATGCCGCTAAAGAGACGATCAGAATCCAGGAGAGGACTTTACCCGCGATTTTCCTTTTTATCATATTGATTCACAGTCCTTTCTGTTGGCTTTATTCCCGCGGGCAGCGAGCCAAACAGCCATGCTTGCATGGATATTTGGCGACTGCCGCGAGGGTCAAAGACCCCGCTGCTCTGCAGCGTTGCAAATTTGATACCCCGTTGCCTGCGGCGGGGACTTTGATTCTTCGACTGTATTTATCATAGCAGACAAATCTCTAAAAGAACTGGAAAAAAGCGGTAAGCTGCACACGCCGTGCACAGCTTACCGCCATCAAAAAGACAGACCGGGGACAAATGCACTGCCGGTCCCCGGTCTGTCTTTCGCTCCATTTTTCTGTTGTTACTTAAGAGTTCAGGAATTGAATTTTTCCATGAATTCCTCCAGCGTTTCCGCTCTGGCCGCTGCCTTATGCCATTTTTTCAGCACCTCTAAATTTCTTTCTTTAAAGATTCGGGTGCGCAGTTCCGGAGGAACCTCCCCTAAATCCTCCAGCAAATCGAGAATATACTCGGCCTTTCCTTCGGCTTTTCCTTCCGTTTTTCCTTCCTCCCGCTCAATCTTTCGCTGCTTTTTTTCGTCATATTCATATATTAGCAAGTTAAGCACCTCCGCTCTGTTTTTGGACAGGATATCCGCCAGAATTCCATCGTTGATACAGTCGGTGACCGCCTTATCCACAGCTTCCTCCAGAATGAGGCCGGCATTCTCATTTTCACGCACACGTTTGATGAACAGGGAATAGTCATGAAGCCGCTTGCAGCGTTTCATCATCTCCTGATTGTGGCCGTAATTAATATTTAACATGATCGCCGTACATTCGAGACAGGGAGAAATCCCTGCTACTTCAGCAAAGGCATCCGATAATTTTAATTCCACCCTGTCCGGTTCCTCTGCCGTCCCGTTATAGAATACAATGTACTGCGGTACCGGCAGTTCTATCAGTTTGCTCCCATAAATATTGAGATGGTTCTTTTCGATATACTGCTGGTATACGTCAGAGAAATACCCCAGCCCACGAATCGGCATATTGGGATTGAAGCTGCTCTGATGCTCTACCATATTGAGTACATCATATACCAGAAATGAGATATCATTTTTCATCCCGATATAAATGGCATCATCGAGAGTGGTGATAATTAAGTCGTCGGGATTCTCATAATGCCGGTCAGCTATGGCATTATACAGATCAAGAAGATCCTTCTTCTCCTTAAATACCAGCCGGAATAACCCGTCCTTATACGTTCTGTTCAGTTTTAATTTACCCATGGTTCCTACCTCCATTATACGTAGTCTTTCTGTAAGTTGCAAGGCAAAATCACACTTCCATAGGCATCCCATCCCTTTCCTCTTACGCTGATCCGTATGTTTCTGATTTTTGGAAACTGTGGCAGAATCGCCAGGACACTGCCCCGATTTTCTGAAGGAAACTGTTCCGTCAGAAGGGGCAGAAATAAAACAGAGAATTTCTGTGTAGTCATTATATCACATAAAAGGACTTAGAGATACATTTTTTAGTTTTTTTAGAGATTTCTCTGTTATAATAAATGATAAATACGAAAGGCATGAATGCAGAAAAACCACTGACAGAAAGCAGGGTATGAGAACTATGAGAATATTACTTGTTGAAGATGATAAAACGCTGTGCGATACTGTCGGCGCACTGTTAGAGCGGGCCGGTTATCTTGTCGATGTATGTTATCGGGGGGACGATGCCATCTATTACGCATTGGAACACCCCTACGATGTCATCGTGCTGGACCGGATGCTGCCGGAGGTTGACGGCCTGACAGTCCTTCGAAGACTACGGGCGAAAAATATCATGGTTCCGGTCATCATCACCACCGCCCTCGATGGGCTGCACGACCGGGTAGACGGGCTGGACGCCGGGGCGGATGATTACCTCGTAAAGCCCTTTGCCGTGGAAGAATTGCTGGCCCGAATCCGCGCTGTGACAAGGAGGCCCGGGCGGGCGCTCACCAGTGAAATTCTGGAATTCTCCAATCTACGGCTCGATACGGTCAATCACAGTCTCTCCCTGAGAAATACTCAGGACGCCGGACAGCCTTCGGAGGAGAGTCTCAACGCTTCTGTCACCCTCTCAAAAAGAGAATCCGCGCTGCTCGAATACCTGATGCGCAATTCCGGCCAGACCCTTCCCCGGAACCTGATTCTATCTTACGTGTGGGGACCGGACAGCGAGGTGGAGGAAGGGAATCTCGACAACTACATCTATTTTTTGCGCCGTCGTCTTAAGGCCCTTCACGCAAAGGTAAAAATCTGCACCGTTCATGGAGTCGGCTACCGCCTGGAGGTTTCCAATGATTAGACAGCTTCGAAGAAATCTGACTTTGCTCTATACCGTGACTACCGGCGCCATTTTAACGGTGGTCGTAATCGCTTTGCTGGCCTTCAATGTAAAGGCGGCCCGGAAAGACGAATACCAGCGCTTCCAGAATGAGATTCTGACCATCAGTTCCCGTATGCAGTTTGGTTCCACCATTTCAGGAAGCTGGCTGGCCACCACGGAAGCCGCCGGCCGCCTCATCATTCACATAGAGGAGAATGAAACGCCGCTCCTCTTCTCCGGCGCCTGGAAACCTGCCACAGACCGCAATCTCCTGATTGAACGCGCAAAGGAACAGGCCCGTTCAGAGCAGGTCAGCACCGCAATCCGTCCCGTCTCCTCCTCCGTAATCCAGAGTTCCGTCTTTACCGTCCGGGGCGACCAGAAAGATACCTATTATGGCTCTGTGATCGTCATGTCCACCACAAAAGGCTTTCAGAGTCTCACGCTGTTAGGCTATTCCGTCCCACCCTCGGCAATCGTAAAAAAGCAGGGGCCTCTCTTCCTGCTGTTCAATCTGACCGGAATCGCGGCCCTGCTGCTTGTAAGCTGGTATTTCGTCGGGAAATCGCTGCGGACGGTAGAAGAGAGCCGCAGACGGCAGAGCGAATTCATCGCAGCCGCCTCCCATGAACTCCGATCGCCTTTAGCGGTAATCCAGTCCAGCACCTCCGCCCTGGAGGCCGAACCAGACAGGCAGGCTCAGTACCTGAAAAATATCCGCGAGGAATGCGGCCGCATGGCGGTTCTCATCAACGACATGCTGCTTCTGGCTTCCACCGATTCTGGAAAATGGTCCCTGGCTCTGGAGGATATCGACATGGATACCCTCTTAATTGACACGTATGAACTGTTTGAACCGTTCTGCCGCCAAAAAGGGGTGAAACTCCGTCTGGAACTTCCGGAAGATGCGCTCCCCACAATCCGAGGGGATTCTGCCAGGCTGAAACAGGTCCTGACCATCCTTTTGGACAATGGCGTCTCCTACACTCCAACCGGGAAAGCAGTGACTCTGAAGGCAGAGGTTAAGGGAAAACAACTGGTGCTGTCTGTGGAAGATGAGGGCTGCGGAATTTCGGCAGAGGCAAAGAAACATATCTTCGAACGGTTCTATCGGGGAGAACTTTCACGGACGGATAAAAAGCATTTCGGGCTCGGACTTTCCATCGCGAAGGAACTGGTTGTGCTGCACGGAGGAGAAATCTCTGTGGAAGACGGGGAAAATGGGGGAAGCCGGTTTGTCATTCGTCTGATAAAAAATGAAAAATAAAAATCTCATCAACAACGGTGACCTGCACGCTCCGCGCACAGGTCACCATCTTCAATAAAGGTCATCACGCGGAATGGATAATCTGCCGCGGGATGACCTTAACTGTACAATTATATCAATCTCATTTTCAGAACCTGTATTTCGTTCCGCCTCTACAGCAGGCACACAAACAGTCCGCCCTGCACGCTTCTGTTCTGGAAATAACATTTCTTAACCGGATCCGTGTAATACCAGTCTGTGAAAGGCACCCTCTGTTCCATGACCGAAAGCGCGTGAACCATCGAATGAATCACCTGGTCCCGGTATTCCTGATCCCCGGTGAGAACTGTGGTCCACATCTGCCAGTCACTCTTTGTATAATCGCATCGGGAATCGAGTGGAATCCCGTTGGGACCAATTTTTTTCTTATAGAATGCCACCTCAGTCTCCGCTATCTTCTCATCAAAGACATGGAAGCCCAGAAGCTTATCCCAAATCAGGTTGTACTTTAAACTCCAGGATTCCGGATTGTCAAAGGTCAGGCGGTAATGGTCACCTGCAAATGCAGCGCGCTCCCACTCCTTCGCCCACTCTTCGGCTATATTCCGGTACTCTTTTCCGGCCTCCGGCTCACCCAGTTCCTTCAGCATCTCTCCCCAGGCAGCCAGGCCAAGGATTCCCTTGACAGACAGATTACAGTTGTGGGCAAGATGGCCCGCAAAATCATCGGTACAGAGCTGATTTTCGGGGTTCCAGCCGGTCTCCTTTAAATAATCGGCCCACATCGCCAGCTGGCCGCGGTGTTCTGCGGCGTACTCGTACGAACCGGTCCATTTACAGAGGGCGGCGGTGCACAACAACATATTTCCGCACTCCTCAACCGGCATTTGCTCTTCGAACTTCATTACCCGGGTCTTCTTATCGTATCCATAGACCTGTCCGTTTGCCAGCGGATACTGGCCCACGTCATGAGGAGCAAACGGGTACTTCCAGTCGTCGCCTGCCGCATATCGGAAAATGGGGGTCAACATGCCTTTCAGCAGGTTGGGGCTGTATTTTAAGAACAGCGGGATGGACGGATAGGTGACATCGACCGTGCCGATGCAGCCGTTGCTGAAGCACTCTTTTGACAGGAAGAGCACGTCTTTCCCGTCCCAGGCCAGTTTGTGGGCCGCAATCACCTGGCGGTACGCAAGGCAGAGCAGAAGATAGTACTCCCCGTTTACTGCCAGGGCGTCCGCTTTCAACTGTTCTTCCATCGCCTCAGCCCTCCGGCTCACCTCCTCATAGTCGGAAATGGCGCCGTCAAGCATTTCATCAAATGATTCCCCGTCCTTTCTCCAGTAGGCGTCCACTGTCTGGCCGAAGTATTCCAGAGAGTGAATATCATCATAGGCAATACAGATGCGACCGGTAACATTCTTCCCGTGACATACACTTGCCGACCGGTAGCAGCCGAGGGAGGGGTAACCCGCGCCGACCACATACTCTTTTCCGTCAAGATATCCCATATCCAGGCGGTTTTGTCCTTCTGGCTGAGCATTTCCGGGTCCGTCCGGATCCTTTAAATTCCCCATTCCGTCCGGCAGTTCCTCCGCCTTCTTGTGATATTTCTCATCCTCTCTTCCCGTCAGCTGTCTCTTGACCGCGGTATCCCAGATTACACAGGTATGATCAGGCGCCGCCAGATGCAGAAATCCCCAGTCGATGCGCCTGTCATCTCCGCTTTCCGCCAGCACGCCATTCCCGCCTCTGCCGCAGAAAATCGACCGGTCATCTCTGCCAAATACCACCTTCTGGGAGGTTTCATTGACCGCCGCTTCGGAACTGATATCAAGGTAGAAGCAAATCTCGTGTTCCTTTCCATCTCTGCTCTCCACCTCATAGGTCACGTACGATACGGGACGCGACAGCAGCTTCCAGTCGTCGAGAAGGAGCGGGGTGAAAAAGGAAACTTTCAAAAGGACAGCCTCATTTTCAAACTGGTAATTCGTCCTGACAGCCGTTACCTCCAGTTTTGTCTGTTCTAAAACGGCCGGTTCCGTATAATAATTTTCCAGATTCTGTTCTATTTTTCCCATGAACCGATACCACGTGCCATCCACAAAGAGAAGGCCGGTTAAGCCGTTTTTCTTTCCAGTCCAGTGTCTCGGAATATCATCGTATAAATGGTCTGCACACGACCAGATATTAAAATAGGGGTCAACCGTGATAAGCGGCACGGCCGGCGGATAAAATGCCTTCATCTCATTTCTCCTTATCTGAAATTAGAACGCCAGTAGCCAACGCGTCTCTCGTTAATTTCTTTTATCACTTCCGGATTTATTTTGAAATTCCTGTCAATATCCATCAGGCCGTTGATCTCCTGCTGAACATCGCTGACCTGGGTATAACAGTAGCCGCAGACGTACGGAATTTCCTTAACCGCAGTCGTAATGCTGTCAAAACGCCGGATAAAATCTTCCTCTGTATTTACCTTGTTGCCATAGCCCCAGCCGGAATCATCATTATTGAACGCAATCCCGCCAAACTCGCTGATGAGAATTGGCTGACCGTGATACTGGTAACCGTTGGCAAAGGCTGATTTGATGTCGCAGTGGTAAACCGAGGTGTCGAGGATTCCGTCTTTGTACTCGTTATAGCGCTTTCTCAAAGTTTCCCCGACCTCCTCATAGTCGTGGAGTGTGATGATATCAGAAACCGTGTGTTCCCAGCCGTCATTTACAATGACAGGGCGGTTCTTGTCGAGACTCTTCGTCAGATGATAGATGGCCTCTGTAAAATGCTGGTGCGTTCTGTCCGTCTCCACCTGCGGAACGCCCCAGGACTCATTGATCGGGGTCCACGTTATGATGGACGGATGGTTGTAATTCTGCTTTACAATGTCAATCCATTCGTTCGTAAACAGCTTTACCGCATAGTCGGAATAGGAGTAGAAGGCCGCCGCCTCACTCCATACCAGCATCCCTTTCACGTCACACCAGTATAAGAATCTCTCATCCTCAATCTTCTGATGTTTGCGCAGTCCGTTATAGCCCAGCGCGTGGATTTTATCAATATCCTCGATTAAAGCCTCCTCGCTCGGCGGCGTCAAATGGGAGTCCTTCCAGTAACCCTGGTCCAAAATCAGACGCTGATAGAGAGGATGGCCGTTGAGAAGAATGTTGGGCCCTTCAATCCTGATATCCCTCATACCGAAATACGATCCGACCTCATCCTGCACCTCGCCCTGAAAGGAGAGTTTAAATTCAATATCATACAAATCCGGATTTTGCGGAGTCCAGGTCCGCACTCCCCAGACGTAGGACAAATGCTTTCCTCCGGTTAAATCGATCACGGTTCCAAATTCCGGATCGCTGACCGTTAAGATCTGTCTCGCCACAAAATCGCCGTCAAATGTGATCACGGTCTCCAGTTCCAAATCCCTGCCATATACGCAGTCCGGAGCGTCCACCTCATACTCCAGTTCCAATGCGTTCCTGCTTAAATCCGGCGTCATCTTGACGGAAGCCAGGCTGATAACCGGTGTGTACTCCATCCAGACAGTTTTCCAGATTCCTGTAGTCTGCACGTACCAGCAGCCGAAATTTTCAGGAAGCCACCGCTGTTTTCCGCGGGACTGCCTTGCGTCAAGGGAATCCTCCACCTTTACAACAAGCTGATTCTCCCCTTCCTCTAAATAATTCGTGATATCAAACGAGAACCGGGAGTATCCGCCGGTATGACGGCCCGCAAACCGGCCGTTGACCCACACCTTTGTCAGGAAATCGCTTCCTTCAAAGTGAAGCACGGCTCTGTGATTCTCTAACTCCCTGCCGGTAACCGAAATCGTTCTCCTGTACCAGACGTTATTATGAACGCTCTCATCCCCAATCCCGCTTAAAGCAGTCTCATATGTAAATGGAACTACGATTTTCTTACTCTCCGGGAAAGAATCAAACCACTGTCCTCTCTCTCCCTCATTCTCATCATCAAAACAAAAATCCCAGGTACCGTTTAAATTGGTCCAGTCTCCACGCACGAACTGCGGTCTTGGATAATCCTTTTTATAGCACTTCATCCTGTTCATCCTCCATAATATGATATCGACAGATTTTATATTCTCGGGCAGCAGGCTAATATAACATTATTTCTGTTGCTTTCTTTCATTTTATAGTTGTTTAACCTATATGTCAATCTAAAAATACCACTATTTTTGCTGTTTTTGTTACTTTTTTTATTGTTTGTATTATTTATAGCATTATTACTGTTACAAATAGGAAAATGCGGGGTGAAAGAGCCAGAAACTTTGTCGGCTGGGTATGCGGCAGGGATATTTCCTCTCCGCCGGAAAAAGGCCACCGGAGTAAAAGACCTTTTTCCTCCCCGCCAGAAAAAAAAAGCCCCTGCAAAACAGCCATACCGCTCTGTTTTACAGGGACTCGATTCGTCTTCCAGTTACTTATTCTCTTCCATCGTAACGCCCGCAATTTTGATATTCACGTCTAAGACCATCAGGCCGGTCATGTTCTCGATTGCGCTCTTTACCTTATCCTGTACTTTCTCGCAAACTACAGGGATGCTGTAGCCGTACTGGATGTTCAGCGATAAATCGACAGATACGTGTTCCTCTGTCACATCGACCTTCACGCCCTTTGATAAGTTCTTCATTCCCAGCTTGCCAACCAGTTCATTCGTAATGTTTCCGGCCATGGAATCCACGCCTTCCACCTCAGTAGCTGCAAGGCCGGCGATAATTGCCACTACCTCGTCTGCAATCTGGACTTCTCCGATTTTATCTTTTTCATATACTTTATGAGTATTTCTGTTCTCTGTCTCTGCCAATGTAATTCCCTCCTGTTTTCTCTGCACTATACTGCTTAATTATAGATTATTATAACAAAGACAGCCGCAGTTTGCAAAACATTTTTCGAATCAATTAATGATACTCTATCTCCATCACAATATCCTGCTCATAATTTCCGAATGTCCTTCCGAAAATATTAAAACCGCCCGCGTACTTTGCATCCTCTTTGTTCCCGATTTTCATTTCAACAAAGGAACCATTTTCCAGATTCAGATCGCTGACTGTGACGCCGGAGACTTTTTCCCGGTTTACATAGGTGCCATCTTCCTTTACCTCCCAGGTAACCAGCATCCCGTACTGGGAAGAGCCGGAAGGCCAGGAAGGCGGGGTGAATTTTCCCCTTCTCGACCCGTAATCTCCGGTACTGGTCCAGGTGGCGCACTCCACCCCATTGATCCAGATCGTGATATCCGACTTCCACTCTTCCCGGTAGCCCGGGGCCTCGGAACAGATCTCCATACTGAAAATAATACTGACCGGGGTGCGTTTTACCGGAAGCAGATTCGGAAACCGATACTTTACATAGCCCTTTGAAGTCCAGAGAAGTCCTGCTTTCACGCGGTCCGCCAGATAGAAGCTGTACTCCTTGTCTTCCATGCCGATCACGCCATCGGGCGCAAATAATCCGCAGGTGGGATGGACGGAACAGTCCACAAACGTTCCCACCGGAATCTCCGCCCTCTGAGTCTCATTGATATCCACGTTGCGGGGCAGGAGGCAGATATTAACATAGTCCATTTTCCGGCTGCACGCCTTCATGGTGCCGTGGCTTCCCGGCTGCTCCTCCATCCGCACCAGCCCCGCTTTTTCGAGAAGCTTCAGATGAAATGCCGCGCTCGACTGCGGAATATTTAACCGCCTGGCAATCTCCCCGATATATAAATTGTTTTGATCCAGCAGCTTGATGATTTCTATGCGGACGGGAGAAGACAGCGCTTTTCCCAGTTCACAGAGTTCGTCCACATCTTCCAAAAGATAATCTTTTACCTTGGCCATAATTCTTTCCCATCCTTTCCTGTTTTATCCACATTTATCTAATTTTATTCTACTTGATTTCACATTTTCCGTCAATGAAGAATGAAAAATGAAAAAAAGAGGCGCTGCACCGCGTCCGTACTCCTGAACGGAATCCACGTTTCAGCACCTCATTTTACCGATTTTCTTATTCTTCCAGTTAGGGGAATATTCTTAGGGAACCTTTTTTGATTTAAAAGATTAGCAGCGTAATGTATGTGAATATGTTACGCTACTTCGTTTTTCAGAGTTCGTTGGGCGACCACATGAGAGGACTCCAGGTCGCCAACGAAAGAATAGTAAATGTCGATTTTTTGAATACGATGTCCGCTGCTTTTATCACCCTCGTGTACCACGATTTTTTCAACAAGTTCATGGAGCATTCCAGGTGTCAGCTTCTCAAAGGAAGTGTATTTCTTCGCAATTTCTACAAAGCTGTTGATATTTACCACTTTAGAATCCTGCTCTTGAATTTGAAGTTTCAGGGAATCTACTTCTGTTCTCAAAGTGTGCTGTTCGTTTTCATAATCTCTAGAGAAGATCATATAACGCTCATCAGACAATTTGCCGGAGAAATTATCTTCATACAATTTTTTGATGATTTTATCCAACTCAGTAATCCGATGTTCTTTAGCCGAGATTTCTTTTTGCATGAGTTTGAGATCTGCATCGTTCTTAGATAAGGTACGATTCATTATCAATTTAGCAAATTCATCTTCCTGATCTGTAGCAAATCGAACAACCTGACGAAGATTTTCAAGAACCAGTTCTTCCAGTACAGCCAGACGGATATAGTGGGCGGTGCAACATTTTTCAACGCTCCGCTTTCGATAACTCCCACAGATATAACGAGGATCTTTTCCTGACGTAGTGTTTCCGCTGGAAAAGTGAAGTGGAGCGCCGCAGTCCGCACAATAGAGTATTCCAGAGAAAAGACTTGGAACTTCACTTTTAGGAGAACGCCTCCGGTGCTGATGCAATCGCTGAACTGTTTCCCATACTTCCTGTGTGATGATTGCTTCGTGGGTGTTTTCAAAAACCATCTGCTGATTTTCCGGGGTTGGATGCCGTTTTTTCAATTTATACGATTTTGAATAAGTCTTGAAATTGACAGTACACCCCAGGTATTCCTTATGCTGCAACAAAACAGTAATAGTAGCGGCACTCCAAACGTATTCAGCATCTGGTAAATAGCGTCTGGTTTTTCCGGTTCTTCGATATTCGATTGTTCCCGGTGTAGGAATTTTTCGGCGGGTTAGTTCACTTGCTATCTTTCCCACACCTAATCCCTGCACTCGCAGATCAAAAATCAGTTTTACTACCGGCGCTGTTTCTTCATCCACGACCAGCTTTCCATTTTCACCTTTGATGTACCCATAAGGTGCCTGGGTAGCGATACGTTCGCCGGCCATTCCTTTCATTCGTTTAACTGCCCGCTGCTTTTTGGAACAATCACGGGCATACCATTCATTAAACAGATTGCGGAATGGGGTAAGGTCGTTTTCACCTTTCTGGGAATCTACACCATCGTTTACAGCTATGAAATGAATATCATACTCTGCAAACATAACCTCGGTGTATATTCCCACTTGAAGATAATCACGCCCGAACCGGGACATATCCTTGATGATTACCCGCTTGATGATACCAGCTTTTATTCCCTCAATCATTCTCTGGAAATCAGGTCGGTCAAAAGTAGTACCGGAATAACCATCATCTACAAAAAACTGATAGTTTGTATAGCCGTTTTCTTTGGCGTAGTTGAGAAGAATCTTCTTCTGGTTTTGGATACTGTTGCTGTCACCATCATTGGCATCGTCTACAGATAACCGACAATACAGAGCAGTCATGGCATCCAGAGCCAGCACGTTACGGCAGGAGTACAAAGATTCAAAATTGAGGTTACTCATACTTCAGCACCCCCTTTCAGGAGTGCTGAAGCCTTTTCCCTATACAATTTCATAACCGAAAACTCTACTTCAAGATCATGCTCGTTGCCTGCCTGGATAGAATAGATTTTTGCCCCAGCAGTCTGCACCTCGTTGATAAACTGACCAATAACATCGAAACTTCGAGCGATACGACTTTCGTTAGTTACATAGACCCACTTGATTGGAAGTTCACGGAGTTTATTAAGCAAGTCTTTCACGCCAGGGCGTTTCAGGTTCAAACCGGAATAGCCGTTATCAATGAAAAACAAGATTTGCTCCGTAGAAAATCCGTTCTGAATTGCGGCATTCAGCAACCTGGATTTTTGACTTTCGATAGTCATATCGTCAAGGTGAGCGGTGCGGCAATAAACCGCAACATATTCAATTTTGTTTGTGTCTTTTACAGTCGTCTGTAACATCATAGCCTCCATTCCGACGAACTTTAAAAGACACGGGTTAATGAATTTATTATACCGCATCCTGTTCGTCTTTGGAAGTGCTTTAGCACTTTAAAGTGTTAATTTTTCGTTACAGGCACTGAAGCGTTCACATCACGATCTGCAATGTGTTCCAATTTATCAAAAATAGTTTCTTTGGCGGCTACATTATAAAAGGCTGATATAACGTAGGTGGTTCCTTTCAGCTTTTTCAATGTAACCGTTGCAGGCTTTTTGTCCGCCATAACAATCACATCCTTATGGCAAAGAGGAAGCTGCGCCGGAACAGGCCCGACGTAGCACCTCAAAATTCAAGTTGTCGTACCGTATTATCTGGACAGCAGGACTGCCCATCAGCACGCCCCCGGTACTGGGAATATCCAAGCCGGTTCAGGGTTTCCAGCCAGATGGCTGCTGAACCGCCGCATACCGCCGATAGGTGGTTGACACCATATTCGCAGTAAGTTTCGGTGAGTGGCACGGTTTCTTATGCTGCGTGTTATGGCACTTTCCAGCCCACCACAGGCCGGTTATCAGCCACCAAATAACCGCTCGGCCCCTTTGATGTCATCGTGTTGACGGATGCTCTGACCATCCGCAGGGGGTCTTGGCGTTTGTGCTATGTGATGCTCGGCGCAGCACTCAAAAACTTGAATACTGGATATGAACGGTTGCCCGCTGTTTGTCAAGGTTCCATGAGTGAAAAGGGAAGATTTCCCCTTTCACTATAAAGGACTGGGAACGGGCAAAAGTTGTTATCACGCAGCCAGCTTTTTCTGAATTTTCTTCAGCGCCACCTTTGCGGAACGCATCACGGTTGACTTATTGCTTCCCTCCATTTTTGCGATCTCCATGTATGTATACCCATAGGCAAAATGGAGCAAGAAGCGCCGCCGCTGTTTCGGAGTAAACTCATTGAGAGCGTCCTGGATTTCATGCAAAGTCCTTATGCGCTCGTAGGTCTGCTCCAGCGTTTCCGTGGATACTTCAAAAATCAGACAGGTGTCCCAGGAACGGGCGTCACGGTGTCTAAAATCCGCCTTGCGCTGGCGTTCAACTTCACGCTCATAATCAACAAACACCTGATAGATTTCACGGGATACCTTAACCGTAACCGGGATTCCATTTTCATCCAAAATCGTAACTTTACACATCGGATACTCCTTATGCGGCTTCATCCAGACACACCAGAATACCATCAGGAAAAAGAACGTCCTCGCAGGTGTCTTTCTGCATCATGCAGGCACAGCAGCACGGGCAGGGCGCAGGCTTGTCCTCTGCCAAAATAACAACTGCTTCACCGGGCTGCAACTTAATGACTCGTACCAATTTTTCCATTTTTATACCTCCAAAATTTTATTGAGGGCTTGTCCCTCTACTTATCGGAGATGCCAGAGGGAAAAAATTAAGGAGTGGAAGAAATTTTTTGAAAAACTCTGTTACCGGACGGGTAAAAGTAACGACAGCATCTCAACTTGTGGGATGCTGCCGTTGCTTTTACCTATCCATCAAATAAACACGGAGCCGTTTATAAACTCTGTGCATCAAATCTGTTACCGCCGCCGGACTACAACCAAACATAGTTGCAATCTCTTTGCATTGATACCCTTTCCAAAAATAAAGCTCAATGACTTGACGCTGCCGGTCGGTTAAGTGCCGTAAACCCTCCGCCAATCGCTCATTCTGTATGGTATCTATGAAGTCCCGTATTTCACACTGGACTGTAAAATCTTCTTGTATGTAGAAGCAGCTTTCCTGGAATGTTAATTCCTCGCTCATGCTTTCAAGAGAATTACAGTGATACCGGTACTTACGATCCGAATTACTCAACAGACGATCTTCCTCTTTTAAGACCGCTACCCAATATTCTTCGGTCAATGCCGTGTACTCCTTTCATCAGTTTTTGGGCAGAAATTGATAAAAGGCGGGCCACGACATTTGCCCTCATCGGGTGATTCTTCTAAAAATCGACAAACAAAAACGCCAGGAAGCTGTTGAAACTTCCTGGCGCTCAAACATTTCGTTTGATATAGAGATTCATAATACTGTTTTAATATATACTTTAGTGCGGTTTTTAGGGTGGAAAGCTGTGCTTTGAAAATACCA
>CAUEKH010000012.1 GCA_959018155.1 uncultured Hungatella sp. | reverse complement strand
CTCCGTATTTTTAAATTTTTATCTGATGCACTGAATGATTTTTATGGATCCAAATTACAGATAGATTGCGAGGACTCCTATTCAGGAAAACTGACAGTAACGGCTACCTGCCTTGAATACAAAGAAGGAACTCTTACCCTGACCCTGGACATCCGCTATCCGGTAACCGCTAATCCAACTAAAATAGAAACCAGTCTGCAGACCTCCGCTCTTTCCTATGGATGGAACACCATAAGCATAGAACACAACCCCTCTTTCTTCCTGTCACCGGACTCTCCCATCATCCGGTCCCTGACAAATATCTGCCAGGAGAGTTATCAGAGAGTTTTTGAGCCATACTGTATGAGCGGCGGAACGTACGCAAGAAAACTTCCCAATGCAGTAGGCTATGGCCCCGGTCTTTCCTATCAGAAAAAACCATGTCCTGAAGGTCACGGAAGGGGCCATCAACCAGATGAGTGTGTCTGCATTGACAATCTCATTCACGCAGTAGAAATCTATATCAGGGCACTTATCATGCTGGATAGTACAGTATAAAGTAAGACAGCCGCAGAAGTTGGTTATCTGCGGCTGTCTCTATCTTTTTCTATTCTTTTCTATCCTTTCATCACCTTAAAAAGCGCCTGCGTCACCGCCACCGTAAGAATCCCGGCAACAATCGCCTCAGGAATCCCGTTCATACAGATAATTCCAAGAATCACGGCATAAATTCCTTCCGTAATCCCCTTTGCGGCGCTTCCGTACTCATCTCCGAAACACACGTAAATCAGGTTCATTACCAGCAGAGTGTTGGTTAATGCCCCGGCAACTCCGGCCACAGCCAGAGCGACAGTCCTGCCGCCGCTTCTCTTTTTCATGGCCTTCCAAACGCCCCGGTACACATAATAAGCCACAATTCCGACGAGAATTCTCGGTACGAGGCAGATCACGAGGCTCCAGAAGTTCCCGCCATACTCGCCAATCTTAATAAACGGTGAAAATACGAACGATGTCGGAAGCGGCATATACGTATTCTTCCACAGACTGGTCAGACCGAACACCAATCCCAAAAATCCGCCATATTTTGGTCCAAGAATAATGGCTCCAATTATGACCGGAACATGAATAATGGTGGCGTTCATGAACCCCAGCGGGATATACCCGAACGGCGTAAACGACATGATTATGATGACAGCCACAAAAACTGCGGCCAGCACCAGGTTACGGGTTTTGTTCTCAATATTCATTTTTCTCCTCCTGCTACTGTTCTTTAAAAAAAGATACAATGCTAAGTTACAGTTGCATTATACATAGAAGGAAGCCTGCGCGTCAACAATTCACAGTGTATTTTTTCCTGTTCATAAACTTTATACTTAAATCTTGACATTCTATCCATACTGCCTTAATATAATGGTACCAGGAAATTTATGATATCACATTAACACACAAAACCCCAGAGCGGCAATCTCTGGGGCTTTGTTTTTTTCAGGCTAACTGTCTTATTCGTCTCGATCTAACCATTTGCATATGTAGTAACCAGCTACACTTGCCACAATCGAGATAAGGAAATTTATGATATTGCTCACACTAACACCCCCTTTCATTTATGACATATCTATGTTAAGGGGAGACAGCAAATATATTATACTTTTTGCTACAAGACTTGTCTATATAATCTTAATTTTGTTAATTTACATAAAGTTATCCCCAAAAAGTGGATAACTTGTGGATAACCATATGGATAAGCTCTTGATAACCCATTTTTTGTTCACAACCGCCCTTCAGAACCTCTCTTAAATTCAAGTTTTCCCGTTTGTGTATAAACAGAGTTATCTTTTTCCAATTTTTTGTGGACAACTCCCCCTCAGGATGGTTATCAACACCATGTAAACAACAAATTCACATGCTTTACACACACTTATCCACAAAAATTTTCTATTGTCATTGAAAAAAAACCGGAAATGTTATAAAATGATATGTAGATTGGGCTAATGCGCACTATTCCCTCATTTTACGTGATTGGAACTTTCTTTATTTGCATTTTATATAGATGTAGGAGACACGAAATGTTTGAAAAACTGAGAGAAAAATGGGACGAAATCTTATTAAACTTAAAAGAAGAGCACGATATTACCGATGTCTCTTTTAAAACATGGCTTCTTCCCCTGAAATTACATTCCGTAAACGGCGACGTTGTGACGGTTACGGTTCCGGAAGAAGAATTTTTAGGTTATATCCGCAAAAAGTACGGATTTCTGCTAAAAATTACAATTGAAGAGGTAACGGGTTTCGAATGCACCGTTGATTTCGTTGTGGAAAACCAGGCGCCTCCAGAGAAAACCCCGGCTCCGTCCGGCAATACACTGATCAACAACATGGTGAATCCCGTCAGCCAGTCGGCCATCACCACCGCCAACTTAAATCCTAAATATACGTTTGATACCTTTGTAGTCGGTGCCAACAACAATCTGGCCCATGCCGCATCACTGGCGGTCGCTGAATCTCCCGGTGAAATCTATAACCCCCTCTTTATCTACGGAGGTGTGGGACTGGGAAAGACTCACCTGATGCACTCCATCGGCCATTTTATTTTGAAAAATAACCCGAATGCAAAGGTTCTTTATGTGACGAGTGAGAAATTTACCAACGAACTGATCGATGCCATCCGGAATAAGAACAACTTCTCTCCCACTGAATTCCGTGATAAATACAGGACCAACGACGTTCTGTTAATTGATGATATCCAGTTTATCATCGGTAAAGAAAGTACCCAGGAAGAATTTTTCCACACCTTCAACGCATTATATGAAGCGAAAAAGCAGATTATTATTTCCTCAGATAAACCGCCAAAAGAAATTGAGACGCTGGAGGAACGTCTCCGCTCCCGATTTGAATGGGGTTTAACCGTAGATATCCAGTCCCCGGATTACGAGACGAGGATGGCTATCCTGCGCAAAAAGGAGGAGATGGAGGGCTATAACATTGATAATGAAGTGATCAAGTACATAGCCACCAACATTAAATCAAACATTCGTGAGCTGGAAGGCGCCCTGACAAAGATCGTCGCCCTCTCCCGCCTCGACAATAAAGAAATCACAGTGGAACTGGCCGAAGAAGCCTTAAAAGACATCATTTCCCCCAATGACAAGCGGGAAGTTACTCCGGAATTCGTCATTGAGGTGGTGGCCGACCACTATGGAATCACCCCCCTCGATATCTGTTCCCAGAAGAGGAACAAAGAGATCGTCTATCCGCGTCAGATTGTCATGTATCTCTGCCGCGAGATGGTCGATACCCCTCTCCAGAACATAGGAAAGTATTTAGGAGGACGTGATCACACCACCATTATCCATGGTGTTGAGAAGATCAAGGCCGATTTGGCAAAGGAAGATACAGCTCTTATCAATACAATTGAGATTCTGAAGAAGAAAATCAATCCACAATAGGATGTGAATATCGTGTTGATTTTCTGTGGATAAAAATGGGGTTCATTTTTGGTTTTAAGCCCTTGTGGATAACTTAAGATTTATCCTGAAGAATTTACGACTTTATACACATGCTTATGAACGCGTGAAAGCCTGTCCCACTGTGGCTTTACAGGGCTTATACACAAACCCACACCCCCTACTACTAATACGACGGAATTTATCTATTTATATACTTATCTGTTTCGTGACTTTATCAGAAAAGGAGTTATCAACAATTATGAAGCTGACATTCCAACAGGATGCCATTTTGAACGGCATCAATATCGTTTTAAAAGCAGTTCCATCCAAAACAACCATGTCCATCCTTGAATGTATCTTTATTGACGCCAGTGGTTCTGAAATCAAACTGACCGCCAATGACATGGAACTTGGCATTGAGACGAAGGTAGAAGGAACCATCCATGAGCGTGGCAAGATTGCTCTGGATGCCAAGCTGTTATCCGAAATCGTAAGAAAACTCTCCTCAGCAGGGGATTCCACCGTCACAATCGAGAGTGATGAGAAGTTCACCACCACCATTTCCTGTGAAAATTCTGTTTTCCATATCCAGGGCCGTGACGGGGAGGAATTTGCTTATCTTCCCTATATAGAAAGAGATAATTATATCTGTGTGTCCCAGTTTACGCTGAAGGAGGTCATCCGCCAGACGATTTTCTCCATTGCGCCCAATGACAGCAACAAGATGATGACTGGCGAACTTTTCCAGGTTACCGGCAATCAGCTGAAGGTGGTTTCACTGGATGGCCACCGCATTTCCATCCGGAATGTGGAATTAAAAGACACATACCATGATATAAAAGTCATCGTTCCTGGCAAGACTCTAGGTGAAGTCAGCAAGATTTTAGGCGGTGATAACGAGAAAGAAGTGCTGATATTCTTCAGCAGCAACCATATATTATTTGAATTTGATGATACCATCGTGGTTTCCCGTCTGATTGAGGGTGAGTATTTCCGGATCGATCAGATGCTTTCCAGCGATTATGAGACGAAGATCACAGTCAATAAGCGAGAACTCCTCGACTGTATCGAACGCGCAACCATCCTGATCCGGGAAAATGATAAAAAACCTTTGATTATCAACGTGGCAGATCAGGAGCTGCAGCTTAAGATGAATTCCAGCTTCGGTTCCATGAACGCCGAAGTCATGGCCCATAAGACGGGAAGCGATATCATGATCGGCTTCAACCCGAAGTTCTTAATCGACGCTTTAAGGATTATCGACGATGAGGAAGTGACCCTTTACATGCTGAATCCGAAGTCCCCGTGCTTTATCCGGGATGAAGATAAGAAATACATTTACTTAATTCTTCCGGTCAACTTTAACGCGGCATCCGTCTAGGTGTCCAAGGAGAGAGAATGGAAATCATAAAACTGAGAGACGAATACATTAAACTGGGCCAGGCGTTAAAAGCCGCGGGCCTTGTAGAATCCGGCGTGGATGCAAAATACGCAATCGAGGAAGGTTCCGTCAAAGTCAACGGCCAGACAGAATACCAGCGCGGTAAGAAACTCAGGGCCGGTGATATGGTCGAATACGAAGGCAATACGATTAAAATCGAGGAATAAGGCCATCCATGTTCATAGAATCGATAGAACTGAAAAATTACAGGAATTACGATGAACTCCATATGGAGTTCAGTCAGGGAACCAATATCCTGTACGGAGACAATGCCCAGGGAAAGACCAATATCCTGGAGGCTGTCTATGTCTGTGCAACGACGAAATCCCACCGCGGCAGCAAGGATAAGGAGATTATCCAGTTCAACAGGGAAGAGTCGCATATCAAGCTGAATATCAGGAAAAAAGACGTCCCATACAGAATCGACATGCACTTAAAGAAGAATAAAGCCAAAGGGGTCGCCGTCAACGGCGTCCCCATACGAAAGGCCAGCGAACTGTTTGGGATTGTCAATGTTGTGTTCTTTTCCCCGGAAGATTTGAATTTGATTAAGAATGGGCCGGCGGAGCGCCGCCGTTTTATTGACCTGGAACTGTGTCAGCTGAATAAACTGTACGTCCATTCCCTGGTTCAGTACAATAAAATCGTGACGCAGCGCAACCGGCTGCTGAAAGATCTGGCGTTTCGGCCGGAATATGAAGAAACACTCGATATCTGGGATATGCAGCTGGTTCAGTACGGCAGGGAACTGATTCACTACAGAGAAGAATTTGTGGAACAGCTCAATGAACTGATTGTGGGAATCCACAGCCAGCTTTCCGGGGAACGGGAATCACTCAGCATCAGCTATGAGCCAAATGTTACGGCTGATGCCTTCGAGGATGCGTTAAAAAAGAGCCGTCTTTCCGATATGAAGCAGAAGACTACTTTGACGGGTCCCCACAGAGATGATTTAAGCTTTATCATCAACGGAATTGATATCCGGAAATTTGGTTCCCAGGGACAGCAGAGAACGGCAGCTCTCTCTTTAAAGCTGGCGGAAATAGAGATAGTAAAGAAATTAGTACATGATTATCCCATCCTTTTACTGGATGACGTGTTATCGGAACTGGACAGCAGCAGACAGAACCATCTGCTGTCAGGAATTAATCATATACAGACCATGATCACCTGTACGGGGCTGGAGGATTTTGTCAACAACCGGTTCCGGATTGATAAGATATTCCGGGTTGTGAGTGGTACAGTGATCAGTGAAAATTAACTAAGTTTGAGAGTCCCCCTCAGTGACGGCGGCAGCTTTCACGGTAAAACGTGGCAGATTGATCCGCTGCATTCAGGGGAAATTTATGGAGGAAAATATGAGCGAAGAATATGGTGCAGATCAAATCCAGATATTGGAGGGACTTGAAGCGGTCAGGAAGAGACCTGGTATGTACATTGGCAGTACTTCATTAAGAGGACTTCATCATCTTGTATATGAGATTGTCGACAACGCGGTGGATGAGGCTCTGGCCGGTTACTGCGATACCATTGATGTGACGATTAATGAGGACAATTCTATTACAGTCATTGATAATGGCCGTGGAATCCCGGTTGGCATCCAGAAAAAAGCGGGAATTCCGGCTGTTGAGGTTGCATTTACCATTCTGCACGCCGGCGGCAAGTTTGGCGGCGGCGGATACAAGGTATCAGGTGGACTTCACGGCGTTGGCGCTTCCGTCGTAAACGCCCTTTCCGAGTGGCTGGAAGTAGAGATCACACAGGATGGAAAGGTCTACAATCAGAGATACGAAAAAGGCAAAACCATGTATCCTTTAAAGGTCATCAGAGAGGCAGGCCCGGATGAACACGGGACGAAAGTAACGTTCCTGCCGGATAAGACGATTTTTGAGGAAACAGTCTTTGATTACGATACATTAAAGATCCGGTTGAGGGAGACGGCATTCCTGACAAAGAATTTAAGGATCGTCCTTCACGACAACCGGGAAGAGAAGCACGAGCACGTATTCCACTATGAAGGCGGAATCAAGGAGTTTGTGGCCTATTTAAACAGGGGGAAAGCCTCTCTTTATGACCAGATTTTCTACTGTGAAGGGACGAGGGATGGAGTCTACGTGGAAGTTGCCATGCAGCACAACGATTCCTATACAGAGAATATTTACAGCTTCGTCAATAACATCAATACGCCGGAAGGCGGCACTCATCTGGCAGGCTTTAAGAATGCCCTGACAAATACCATGAATGAGTATGCCAGAGCCAATAAACTCTTAAAGGAGAGCGAATCCAATCTCTCCGGTGAAGACATCAGAGAAGGTTTAACCGCCATCATCAGTGTCAAGATAGAAGAACCTCAGTTCGAGGGCCAGACGAAACAGAAGCTGGGCAACAGCGAGGCCAGAGGCGCGGTTGACAATCTTTTAAGAGAGCAGTTTACGTATTTCTTAGAACAGAACCCGCAGGTTGGGAAGACCATCTGTGATAAATCAATTCTGGCGCAGCGCGCCAGAGCGGCAGCCAGAAAAGCCAGAGACTTGACGAGAAGAAAGACGGCTTTGGAGAACATGACGCTTCCCGGCAAGCTTGCCGACTGTTCCAACCGCGATCCGGAGAAATGTGAAATCTACATCGTAGAGGGAGATTCCGCCGGCGGTTCCGCTAAAACGGCCCGTTCCAGAGATACCCAGGCCATCCTGCCCCTGCGTGGTAAGATCTTAAATGTGGAGAAGGCAAGACTGGACAGAATCTACGGAAATGCGGAAATCAAGGCTATGATTACGGCATTTGGAACTGGAATCCATGAGGATTTCGATATTTCCAAGCTTCGTTACAATAAGATTATCATTATGACCGATGCCGATGTGGATGGCGCCCACATCAGTACCTTGCTGCTTACGTTCCTTTACCGCTTCATGCCGGAACTGATCAAGCAGGGCCATGTCTATCTGGCGCAGCCGCCGTTATATAAGGTGGAGAAGAACAAGAAGGTCTGGTACGCCTACAGCGATGAGGAACTGAATTCCATCCTGACGGAGATCGGACGTGACAATAACAATAAGATTCAGCGTTATAAAGGTTTGGGCGAGATGGATGCCGAACAGCTCTGGGAGACGACCATGGACCCGGAGCGCAGAATCCTTTTACGTGTAACCATGGATGAGGAGACCACATCTGAGATTGATTTAACATTTACAACTCTGATGGGAGATAAGGTAGAGCCAAGACGTGAATTTATCGAAGCCAATGCCAAGTACGGCAACTTAGACATTTAATGATAGAATCTTTCTGGAGGAAATAGAATGGAACCAAATATCTTTGATAAAGTTCATGAAGTAGATTTGAAGAAAACCATGGAAAAGTCGTACATCGACTATGCCATGAGTGTTATCGCTGCCAGAGCATTACCTGACGTAAGAGACGGTCTGAAGCCCGTTCAGCGAAGAGTCTTATTCTCCATGATAGAGCTCAACAACGGTCCGGATAAGCCACATCGTAAATGTGCCCGTATCGTCGGTGATACCATGGGTAAATACCATCCACATGGTGACAGCTCTATCTATGGAGCGTTAGTCAATATGGCCCAGGAATGGTCCACCAGATATCCGCTGGTTGACGGCCACGGCAACTTCGGTTCCGTGGATGGCGACGGCGCAGCCGCCATGCGTTATACGGAGGCCCGTTTAAGCAAGGTTTCCATGGAGATGTTAGCCGATATCGGCAAGAATACCGTAGACTTTATGCCGAACTTCGATGAGACGGAGAAGGAACCGGTGGTTCTTCCGTCGAGATTCCCCAACCTTCTCGTGAACGGAACTTCGGGAATCGCCGTCGGTATGGCGACCAACATCCCGCCCCACAACTTAAGAGAAGTGATCGGGGCTGTGGTGAAAATTATAGACAATCAGGTGGAAGAAGACAGGGAGACTACGATCGAGGAGATTCTCGAAATCATCAAAGGCCCTGATTTCCCAACCGGCGCCACCATCCTTGGAAAAATGGGCATCGAGGAGGCGTACCGGACGGGACGCGGCAAGATTAAGGTGAGAGCCGTCACCGATATCGAGACTCTTCCCAACGGAAAGAGCCGCATCCTTGTGACCGAACTTCCCTACCTTGTCAATAAAGCCCGTTTAATCGAGAAGATTGCAGAACTGGCAAAAGAGAAGAAGATCGATGGAATCACGGATTTGCGTGATGAATCAGACCGGGAAGGTATGAGAATCTGCATCGAGCTTCGCCGTGATGTAAATGCAAACGTCATTTTAAATCAGCTTTTAAAACATACCCAGTTACAGGATACCTTTGGCGTGATCATGCTGGCTCTCGTCAACAACGAGCCGCGTGTCTTAAACCTGGCCCAGATGTTAAAGCTGTATCTGGAACATCAGAAGGACGTTGTCACAAGGCGGACCCAGTACGATTTAAATAAAGCAGAAGAGCGCGCCCATATTTTAGAGGGCTTACTAATCGCTCTTGACAATATTGATGAAGTAATCAGGATTATCCGCAATTCCCAGAATGTGCAGATAGCAAAGAGCGAGTTGATGGAACGGTTCGGCTTAAGCGACGCTCAGGCCCAGGCCATCGTCGATATGCGTCTGCGTGCTCTTACAGGTCTGGAAAGAGAGAAGCTTGAGAACGAATACAGAGAACTGGAGGCGAGAATTGCGGAATTGAAGGCAATCCTTGCAGATGAGAAGAAGCTTCTTGGCGTAATCAAGGAAGAAATCATGGTGATTTCCGATAAATACGGCGATGACAGAAGAACTTCCATCGGATTCGATGAATTTGATATGTCCATGGAAGATTTAATTCCGGACGAGAATACCGTAGTTGCCATGACAAAGCTGGGCTATATCAAGAGGATGTCAGTTGACAACTTTAAGAGCCAGAACCGCGGCGGCAAGGGAATCAAGGGAATGCAGACCATTGATGAAGACTACATCGAGGATCTGCTGATGACGACGACCCACCACTATATCATGTTCTTTACCAATACAGGCCGTGTATACCGTCTTAAGACGTATGCGATACCGGAGGGAAGCCGCACAGCCAGAGGAACGGCGATTGTGAACCTTCTGCAGCTTCTTCCGGGAGAGAGTATCACCGCCATCATCCCGATGAAGGAATACGATGACGACAAATTCCTCTTCATGGCTACCAGGGATGGAATGGTGAAGAAGACTCCGATGGTAGAGTACGCCAATGTCCGCAAGAACGGCCTTCAGGCCATCGTCCTTAGGGAAAATGATGAACTGATTGAGGTCAAGGCAACCGACAATACAAAAGATATCTTCCTGGTGACAAAGAAGGGACAGTGTATCCGTTTCCATGAAAGCGATGTCCGCGTGACAGGCCGTGTCTCCATGGGTGTGATCGGTATGAAACTCAATGATGACGATGAAGTGATCGGTATGCAGGTCGATACCCAGGGTGAAAAACTCCTCGTCGTCTCTGAAAATGGTATGGGCAAACGGACCCCAATCGAAGAGTTCACTCCGCAGAAGAGAAGCGGAAAGGGTGTTCTCTGCTATAAGATAACCGAGAAGACCGGAGATCTGGTAGGCGCCAAGTTAGTCCACGATGACCACGATGTAATGATGATTACGACAGAGGGAATCGTGATCCGAATCTCCGTCGATGATATCTCCGTGATCGGGCGTAACACCTCAGGTGTGAAGTTAATGAATATTGATCAGGATTCCGATATCCGCGTGGCAAGTATTGCCAAGGTCCGCGACAATGGAAGCAAGTCTGAGGGCGACGGAATTGAGGAACTGGAGATTGAAGATCCCGAAGATAGCCGCGGTGAAGAAGAAGTGACGGAAACCGGTGTTCCGGAGGAGACTTCAGAAGAGCCAGACGTGACTCAGGAGTAGGAAAATCAAAACTGTATGATAAACAGTAAAAATAGTTGTGGAAATTTTCGCGGATTTATATTATAATAATTCTCGTAAATAAAGGGGAGTAGCCGGCATACGACATGTATTCCTTTGCGTCAGTACGATTAATGAATCTATAATCCGCTGGGAATTGAAATGGCAAGACTTTTATTGCGGCAGGTATTTACCTGCCGCAGTAAGAGTCTTTTTCTTTTTTATAAGCCAATTCATAAGTCAATATAGAAGCCAACATGCCCGGCGCTTCAAAAAAAGGAGGAAATAAGCTTGGACAGTGACCCAGGCGCGGCGACGATAGCCGCACAGATTTTACTATTAATTGCCCTTACCATGTTAAACGCGTTTTTCGCGGGGGCCGAGATGGCAGTCGTATCTGTCAACAAAAACCGTATCAGGATGCTTGCAGACAATGGAAATAAGCGGGCGGCCTTAATTCAACGGTTGTCAGAAGATTCAACAGGTTTCTTATCAACCATCCAGGTGGCCATTACGTTTGCGGGATTCTTTTCCAGTGCATCGGCTGCCACCGGTATTTCCCAGGTGCTCGGTGTGAAGCTGGGAGGACTGGGGATTCCCTACAGCCACAGTATCGCCATGGTGGCCGTTACGATTATCCTGTCTTATTTTAACCTCGTATTCGGCGAACTGGTGCCGAAGCGGATCGCCCTGCAGAAAGCGGAAGCGTTCAGTTTATTTGCAGTAAAACCAATCTATATTATTTCAAAAATTATGGCGCCGTTTATCGCCCTTCTTTCCGTTTCGACCAACGGAATTTTAAAGCTGTCAGGGCTTCGTACGGAGAATTTAGAAGAGGAGGTTTCCGAGGAGGAAATCAAATCCATGCTTCAGACCGGCCGGGAAAGCGGTGTATTCAATGAGATTGAACAGGAGATGATCACATCCATTTTCCTGTTTGATGATAAAAAAGCAAGGGAAATCATGGTTCCGCGTCAGGATATTGTGGCAGTAGACATCAAAGAACCTCTGTCTTCCAGTATTGATGAGATATTAAACAGCCGCCATTCCAGAATTCCTGTTTATGAAGAGACAATTGATAATATTGTGGGGATTCTCTTTATCAAAGATTTCATGATCGAGGCCAATCAAAAGCCGTTCCGGGATATTGATATCAACTCTATCATGAAGAAACCGTATTTTATCCCGGAAAACAGAAAGACGGATGACTTATTTCAGGAAATGCAGAAGAATAAGTTAAAAATGGCCATTCTGGTTGATGAATACGGCGGCGTTTCCGGCCTTGTGACCATGGAGGACTTAATCGAAGAGATTGTGGGAGACCTTCATGATGAGTATGAGGAGGTAGAGCCGGAACTGGTGGAACTCAAGCCTCACACGTATCAGGCCTCCGGAAGCATTACGATTTACGATTTAAATGAAGTGCTTCATGAAGAAATCGAAAGTTCCTGTGATACCTTATCCGGTTATCTGGTGGAACTGCTTGGATATATCCCGAGGGCAAGTCAGATGCCCATTGAATTACAGGATGGTTCCAGGCATTTTACCATACAGGAAATGGATGATAAAGTCATAAAAAGTGTAAAGATTGAACTGAATGAGAAAGAGAAGGAAAACGGTAAAAACGGACTGCCGGAGGCTTGAACAGTGAATAAAAATGACGGCAGAAAACAGAGGAACAAGGAGGAAAAGAGATGGAATTTTTAGTGGATGGAATCATGTCAGTCACATGGCAGCAACTTCTCATGTATGTGGTAGGAGTGGCCCTTATCTGGCTGGCGATTAAAAAGGAGTATGAACCCGCGTTACTCCTTCCGATGGGATTCGGAGCAATTCTTGTAAACCTGCCCAATACGGGAGTCATCAACCAGGTACTTTCCGGTGTGGGAGATACAAACGGAATCATTGAATGGCTGTTCCATGTGGGAATCGAGGCATCCGAGGCGCTTCCAATCCTTCTGTTTATCGGTATCGGCGCCATGATCGATTTCGGTCCTCTGCTTTCCCAGCCGGTCATGTTCCTATTTGGCGCGGCGGCACAGCTTGGAATCTTTATCGCAATTTGCGCGGCTGTATTACTAGGCTTTGATTTAAAAGATGCGGCGTCCATCGGCATTATCGGCGCGGCCGACGGCCCGACTTCCATCCTGGTGTCCCAGATTCTTCATTCAAAATATATCGGTGCAATCGCGGTGGCTGCCTACTCCTATATGGCGCTGGTCCCTATCGTGCAGCCCTTTGCCATCCGTCTCGTCACAACGAAGAAGGAGAGAAGAATCCACATGGAATATAAGCCGGGAAATGTCTCGAAAGCCATGAGGATTGCATTCCCCATCGTGGTAACCATCATAGTCGGTATGATAGCCCCCATGTCAGTTGCCCTGGTAGGCTTTCTGATGTTCGGTAATCTTTTAAGAGAGTGCGGCGTCTTAGGCACACTCTCCGATACAGCCCAGAATACCCTGGCAAACTTAATTACCCTGCTTCTCGGCATCACAATTTCATTTAGTATGAGAGCAGATGCCTTTGTACAGATCGACACCGTTATGATTATGGCGATTGGCCTTTTAGCCTTCGTGTTCGACACCATCGGAGGCGTCCTGTTTGCTAAACTCTTAAATCTCTTCCGAAAAGAGAAGATCAACCCGATGATTGGCGCAGCCGGAATTTCCGCGTTCCCCATGTCAGCCAGAGTCGTTCAGAAAATGGCCCAGAAAGAAGAACCGGGCAATATCATTTTAATGCACGCTGTTGGAGCCAATGTTTCCGGCCAGATAGCCTCTGTCGTGGCAGGCGGCCTGGTTATCAGCCTCGTAACACAATTCTTATAAGGGAGGTAAGAGAAAATGACAGAAAATCTAATCATAGCACTGGAAATCATGGCAAAAGGCATGGGCGGTATCTTCGCGGCCATATTAATCATTATGATATGCGTAATCGTGATGGGAAAAGTGTTGAAATAAAATAATAGAAGACAAAAAAGAAAAGGGAACTGCAAAATTGTGTTTACATACACGATTTTGCAGTTCCTTTCAATTTCCGGTACTCTTCCAATGATTTCGCTTGACAAATAAAAATGTAACTGCTAGTATTACAGTATAAACTGAAATAATATTTATTACAGATTGAAGAATATGAGGAAACAGGGGGAATTTTTCATGACGAGTGAATTTGCGATAGCGGTTCATGCACTTGTATTTTTAAATCATAAGCAGGAAACTGTGTCAAGTGAAGCCCTGGCCTGCAATGTATGTACGAATCCGGCGAGGGTCAGAAAGGTTATGGCGAAATTAAAAAAAGCCGGAATTATTGTCACAAAAGAGGGCTTGGACGGCGGATACCATTTTGACAAAGAACCATCTAAGGTAAACTTAAGGCAGATCTGCGATGCTCTTGATGTAGATTTCGTATCGGCATCCTGGAAATCAGGCGATGAAGATATGAACTGTATGATTGCGTCAGGGATGGCAGCGATTATGGATGGAATCTATGAGGATTTAGATGAAATCTGCAAGAAGCGCTTAGAGAGTATAACCATCCAGTCCATCGAAGATAAGATATTCAGCAAAAAGAAAAAAATCAGTTAAATTAAATCAGAAGTTATAATAAAATAAAATTCCGCAGACAGCTGAAATTTCTGTACCATCCAGCCGTCTGCGGATTCTTTTATTCGAGGTTCAGTTTTTTTGAAAAAATATAATTCGTTATAGCGTAGAACCCGGCCGTACAGGCTGCAGAAAAAACAGTGCTGAACAGCAGATAATTTTCCATGATCTCCGCTGTTTTTGTGGCATCATAGACCGGTGAGGAATAGCCAAAGATTCCAAGAACAACGCTGGCCAGAATCTGCATGGCGATATAAATGATAAAATAGGAGATAATCGCCCACAACACTCTGTGTTTTCTGAATAAATGGCCCAGTGCAATCGACGCGTAGAGCATCAGCGGCCCGGAAATCAGGCTTACGATGGATCCAAAGATAAATTCAGCTGTTATCAGCGGAAGATTCACGTATGCGGAAATTTCATCGAGAAGGATGCCCATATCGCGAATGATCTCCTGAATATCGCTCATATTGATATGTCCAATAAAGAAGGTAAAGAGCGACAGGATGAAAATCAGCCCGGATATCACTTCCCACATCACTGCTGTGATCAGCTTCCCATTGATGATCGTGCTCATCTTGACCGGAAGCGTATTCGTCAGATACCCTCTGTCCCCAACCATCGTCTTATAAAAATGAATCACGATGAAAACAGAGGTCATAACAAACAGTGCCACAATATAGATAAAATAAAGGACAAAAAAGATCATCGCAACTAAATTAAACACCTTGCTGTCCCGTAAAAACGGGTTAGAAGTGCTTTCAAAAGCAAATCTGCAAAGGATTGTGATGACAATAAATCCGGCCATCAGTGGCAGAAACAGCCTGGAAGTCGATTTTATTTCGTGTTTTAAAACTTTTCCTAACATTTAAACACCTCCCTGAACAGAGCATCTACTGATTTTCCATTTTCCTCTCTGATTGCATCGACAGAACTGGTAAGAACGACCTTTCCCTCTCTGATAAAAATGATATCGTCCAGCACCGGTTCAATATCGGAAATCAAATGGGTTGAAATGACGATAGAACCATTTTCATTATAATTGGACAGGATGGTACTTAAAATATAATCCCTGGCTGCCGGATCCACGCCCCCGATTGGCTCGTCAAGCAAATATAAATCTGCGTTGCGGCTCATCACAAGAATCAACTGTACTTTTTCCTTAGTTCCTTTTGATAAGGTTTTTAGCCGGTCTTTCGGATTGATTTTTAACCGTTCCAGCATCTCATACGCCTTGTTTCTGTCAAAGTTATCATAAAAATCATGAAAGTAGTCGATAATCTGCTCAATTTTTAACCCGTCATTCAAATAGTTCTTATCAGGAAGATAAGAAACCTTTAACTTCGTCTCTGTTCCCACCGGAAGTCCGCAGATTGTGACAGAGCCGTCGGTCGGTGTCAGAAGCCCTGTTGCAAGCTTGATAAATGTGGACTTTCCACTGCCATTCGGCCCTAAGAGCCCGACAATTCTTCCTGGTTCCACAGTAAAATTCACATCGTTTAAAGCATAGAAAGAGCCAAATTTTTTTGTTAAATGGCTTGCCTCTAAGATTGCGCTCATTTTTTCATCTCCTTTGCTTCTTTTTCTATTAATTCCAGCGTTTCCTCAGGCTTTAAGCCCAGGCTGTTCATAACCTGGAAGAATTCTCTGATTTTTTCTTCTGCAATCTCTTTTTTTACCTGTTCAATCATTGATGTGTCCTCCGTCACATATCGTCCAGATGTTCTCTGAGAATAGATAAGTCCGCTCTGTTCCAACTCGGAGAGCGCCTTCTGCATTGTATTGGGATTGACCGCTGCTTCAGAGGCCAGTTCTCTGACAGAAGGAAGGCGGCTTCCCGCCTGATAGGCGCCTGATATAATCCGAAGGCGTATCTGCTCTAGTAGCTGTGTATAAATCGGACGGTCATTTTGAAAATTCCATGTCATTTTTACACCTCCTGTTCATTGTACTACTGTATTAATTACTTAATACAATAATACATCATCATTTCAAACGTGTCAATACTAAAGTGAAAAATTTTAAATAACTTCCTTGAATAAAGTGAGAGGATCCCTTATCATTAAGATTAGAGAATTCAGGAGGAATCGTATGATTAGGACAGTCAGAACAGAAGAGATTACATCTAATATTAAAGAAATGTGTATAGAAGCCAACCATGTCCTGTCCGAGGACATGAAGGCAGTATTCTTCGATGCCCGTGACAGGGAGAGATCCCCTCTCGGAAAGAAGATATTAAAACAGCTGGAAGAGAACCTGGAGATTGCAAAAAATGATACCATCCCGATTTGCCAGGATACAGGTATGGCGGTAATTTTCATGAAAGTAGGCCAGGATGTACATATAGAAGGCGGAAGTTTAACCGACGCCATCAACCAGGGAGTTCATGACGGTTACGTGGAGGGCTATTTAAGAAAATCAGTGGTAGAGCCGGTGGAGAGAATTAACACAAAAGACAACACTCCGGCAGTCATCCATTACGAGATCGTAGAAGGGGACAGAATTGATATTACCGTAGCGCCAAAAGGCTTCGGAAGTGAAAATATGAGCCGTGTATTTATGCTGAAACCAGCCGATGGCTTAGATGGAATCAAAGAAGCAATCGTGACAGCAGTCCGTGATGCCGGACCAAATGCCTGCCCGCCTATGGTCATCGGAGTTGGGATCGGCGGAACATTTGAAAAATGCGCCGAGATGGCCAAACACGCCCTGACAAGAGATTTAACAGAAGAATCCGCCATCCCATATGTAAGAGAATTGGAAAAAGAAATGCTTACAAAGATTAATAAGCTGGGAATCGGTCCGGGAGGTCTTGGAGGAAGTGTCACCGCGCTTGCCGTTAATATCGAGACGTATCCAACCCATATCGCAGGTCTTCCGGTAGCTGTCAACATCTGTTGCCACGTCAATCGCCACGTACACCGCGTGATATAGGAAAAGAGTCAGGAGGAAATAAAATGGAACGACACATTACGGCTCCGATCAGCAGGGAAGACGCAAAGAGTTTAAAAGCCGGAGACTACGTTTATTTAACAGGAACCATTTACACGGCCCGAGATGCCGCCCACAAGCGGATGCAGGAGGCGATTAATAAGGGGGAACCCCTGCCATTCGATATCAGTGGAAATATGATCTATTATATGGGACCATCCCCGGCAAGAGAAGGCCGTCCCATCGGATCTGCCGGCCCTACAACAGCCAGCAGGATGGATAAATACACCCCCACGCTTCTCGATATGGGAATGGGCGGTATGATTGGCAAAGGAAAAAGAAGCCAGGAAGTTAAGGAGGCCATTATCCGGAATGGCGCGGTATATTTTGCCGCTATAGGCGGCGCAGGCGCGCTGCTGTCAAAAAGAATTCTGTCCTCTGAGGTTATTGCATACGAAGATTTGGGGGCTGAGGCGATACGCAAATTGGAAATTAAGGATTTTCCGGTTATTGTCGTGATAGACAGCGAAGGCAGAAATCTATATGAGACTGCAGCGGAGGAGTACCGGGAGGAATAAGAATAAGGAGAGGGATACTGTGAATCGGATTGCTTATATGGTCGTCCGGAATCTGTTCCGGGCGCCTGTATGGTTTTTCCATATTTGGAGACTGGGACGTCCAAACGACACCCATACAGAACAGCAGAGATATGATTATATAAGGAATGTGGTAAAAAAGGTCAATAAAACAGGCAGAGTAGAAATAGAGGTAGACGGAGCAGAAAATCTTCCAAAAGAAAATGGATTTGTTTTATTTCCAAATCATCAGGGATTATTTGATGTACTGGCGATTATGGAAAGCTGTCCGAACCCGCTGGGCATCGTCGTAAAAAAAGAGGCTTCCAACATTATTCTCGTCAGGCAG
>CAUEKH010000011.1 GCA_959018155.1 uncultured Hungatella sp. | reverse complement strand
CCTGGATTATGGCGGATAAGAGGACGTATGTGCCGTGGGCCGAGAAGAAGTACGATGTGATGATTTTCGGTATGCCTCAGTTCTTCCACTATGGCGAAGGCATGGGGACCAATCCGATTATGATGCTGCAGGCAATCTCCGCCCAGGTGATCCGCCACAAGAGGATTATGAGCGACAACTGTGTGATTATCTGCTCTTCCATCTGCAATGGCTATTTCCATGATGAACTGTGGCCGTATACGAGGGAAATGTACGAGATGTTCCAGCATGACTATATGAATACGCTGCCGGATATGAACCGGTACGGCGAATATTTTGCCACCAATGAGGAGTATATCCGCAAATACCGTTACTGCAACGCGTTCCATCCGTTCCATGGCTTTTCCATGATTAGCTGCGGCCATATCGCGGAAATGAACACGTCGGCCATCTATATCTGCGGCGCTCAGGATCCGGGCTATGCCAGGGGTATGGGCTTAAAGACGCGCGCAACGATCGAAGAAGCGTTAGAAGACGCAAAGAAGAAATTTGTAGGGCCGAACCCGAATATTCTGGCGCTTCCGCAGACATTTAAGCTGGGGGCGGTGCATCTGATGATGAAGGATGAGATTTATGAAGGAAAAGGGGCGGAGGACTGCAGCTGTGCGGCTCATATACATCACTGAGTAAGCAGCGACCGTAATAAGGAGGAATTTCGTGAAAACACTGATAAAAAATGGAACTGTTTACCACAATCACCGTTTTGAGGAACTGGATCTCGTACTGGAAGACGGGAAAATTGCCCGCATGGGGGAATGCGGGGACGAAGAGTGGGATCAGGTGATCGATGTGGGCTTCCGCCATGTGGTACCGGGTTTTTTTGACATCCACACACATGGAGCGGTGGGAGTGGATATTAACGCGGCGGACGCGGAGGGATTTGAGAAAATCAGCCGTTTCTTTGCTTCCCAGGGTACGACAAACTGGCTCTGCTCAATTCTCACCGACACGAAGGAGCAGACGCTCTGCGCAATTGATGAATATAAAAAATGGAAAAACATGGAGCATCACGGCGCGAATTTAATGGGGATCCATCTGGAAGGCCCGTTTCTGAGCGCCGAGTACAAGGGCGCCATGCCGGAATACCTCCTGCAAAAGCCAAATATGGAGCTTCTTAGGGAGTACCAGGAGGCCGCGGAGGGCGACATCCTGTATACAACTGTTTCTCCCGAGGTGGAGGGAATTCCGGAATTTATCCCGGCTATTAAGAAAATGGGGATCCAGGTGGCCATCGGCCATTCAGGCGCGGACTATGAGACGACCAGAAGAGCCATCATGAATGGCGCTATGGGCGCTACTCACGTGGGAAATGCCATGAAACTGCTTCATCAGCACTACCCCGCTATCTGGGGCGCCGTGCTGGAGGACGAAGAGGTTTACTGTGAAATGATCTGCGACGGCAGGCATTTACATCCGGGAACCGTACGCTTTATTATCAAAATCAAGGGGCTGGACCGCGTGGTGGCAATCACGGATTCCATTATGGCGGCTGGTCTGCCTGACGGCAATTATAAACTGGGAGTCAACGATGTCGTTGTCGTGGAGGGCGACGCAAAGCTGGCATCCACTGGCGTGCGCGCGGGCAGTACCCTGACGACAGGACGCGCGTTAAAGAATCTTCTTGAGTTTACGGGGCGTCCTTTGCAGGATATTATCCCTGTTCTCACGGAAAATCCGGCAAAGCTGATCGGCGTGTTCGATAAAATTGGCTCTGTTGAACCGGGAAAAGACGCTGATCTGGTGGTTCTTGATGAACAGAACTGCGTAGCGCGGACCTTTGTTAAGGGGAAAGAGTGTTACAGGAGTGAGACGGAAAAATAAAGAAAGCGGATGGAGGGGCTGTTATGGCTGAAATTCTGGTTGTAGGGGGCGCCTCCCTGATGGGAGGAGTGGTACAGGCGGTGACCGGGTTTGGCGGCGCTGTCATCATCATGATATTTCTGCCGCTGCTTCTCTCCATGACGGCAGCGCCGGCGGTCAGTGATGTCATAACCATGACCCTGTCATTTTCAATGATGTGGAGATATAGGAAATGGATTCGCTGGCGGGCGATTGCGCTGCCGGCCATCATCTATCTGGCTGCCAGCAGCTTCGTCATCCACTGGTCCGGGACATTTCATTCCGCCTGGCTGAAAGGGCTCTTTGGCGTCTTCCTCATCGTTCTCGCACTCTATTTTTGGAGAGTTTCCGGGAAAATGAAGGTGACGCCTTCCTTTGGCACGCAGATGGTGTGCGGAGGACTGGCCGGGATCTGCGGAGGGCTGTTTGGAATCAGCGGTCCGCCTGCCAGTCTGTACTATCTTGCGGCAACTGAGGCGAAAGAGGAGTATCTTGGCACCCTGAATGCGTTTTTCTCAGTTACGGTTGTATTTAATCTGGTATCAAGGGCTGTCAATGGCTTTCTTACCGCAAAACTGATCCCATACATTGTGGTTGGAGTCGCTGCGATTCTGGCGGGATGCGGAATTGGCAGCAGAATTGTAATGAAAATTGATATTGCTGTTATGAGAAAATGTGTGTATGGCCTGATGGCATTTGCAGGGATTGTGGCTCTCGCTCAGGCTGTATAAAATCATGAAACTGCTGTTTTCATGGCGCGTGAAAAAATGTCAGAAAAGTTAAAAAAAATAACATAGAACTCTTGACAAATCAGAATGTATATGGTAAATATGTAATATACACACGAGTTTATAAAAAGATATATTGTGCAAAATTTGAATAAGAAGGGAGGATTAACATGCAATTGAATGTAGGATTTGTTACAACATATTCGGGCAGATGGCCGAAGGAACTTCCTGAGAAGAGAAATCAGGAGTACGGCGACTGGCTGGCCGAAAACCTTCCGGGAGTGAATCTCGTCAGGGCATCCGTTCTTGGCAGCAACGGTGAACATGTGGAACAGATAGCCGGGGAGTTTAAAGCACACGAAGTCGATGTTATGGTTCTCGTTTACGGCGCGTTTACCGGAGATGATGTGGCAGCCTATCTGACAGAGATGGTGAAGGTTCCGATTATTTTATGGGCGCCATATGAGGTCCCATTTGAACGGGAAGACAGACTTTATTCTAACGCGCTCTGTTCTATGACCATGAACGCGGCATCGCTGAGAAGGCTGGGGGCGGCGTACCACACCGTGTATGGCAGTAAGGAAGATGAGAGGGCTGCGGATAAGGTTAAGAATTTACTGATGGCATACCATGCGGTGAAGGCTTTAAGGCATACGAATCTGGGACTGCTTGGATACAGGCCGACGGCATTTTACAACTGCAGTTTCGATGAGGGGCTGATACGAAGGACCTTTGGAGTGAAGATAGAAGAGACGGATTTGAAAGTGGTCTTCGACTGTATGGAGGCGCTTCCGGAAGAGGCATACCGGACGGATATGGAGAAGATGACAGAAGAGTACGACGTATCACAGCTGCCGGAGGGCCATCTGGAGAACCATTCGAAACTGTATCTGGCGCTGAAGGAAGTCATGGCGCAGCAGAAATACGATTTTGCCACAATTAAGTGCTGGCCGGAGATGGGGAATCTGCATACGACTCCGTGCGCGGTCCTGGGCCGTCTGGCTGATGATGGGATCAATATCGGCTGTGAGGGCGATGTGGACGCGGAACTGGCGCAGATGACCGAGTACTATTTAACGGGAAAGCCAAGTTTCATCACGGATTTGATTAACATTGATGAAAAGGACAATGTAATTACATTCTGGCACTGTGGTAATGCGGCGCCGTCCTTATGCAACCATGATTTTCCGGTGGAGATAAGAAACCATCCGCTGGCCGGACAGGGAACTGCATTTTACGGAGCGCTGAAGCCGGGCAGAGTGACGATTGCCAGATTCTGTAATATAGACGGGGCTTATAAGCTGTTCCTGATGCGGGGAGAGGCAGTGCCTGTGGATCGGTATACAAAGGGAATTATGGCAAACGTGAAGGTGGAACGGCCTGTCAGAGAAGTGATTGAGGGGATTGCCAGAGAAGGAATCCCGCACCATTACTCCATTGTCTGGGAAGACGTGGCGGGTGCGATGAAAGAGATATGCGGACTTTTAAAGATTCCGGTGGTAGAGTTTTAGAAAAGGCAGACAAAATCATTGACACCATTTCATGGATCCAGGTATAATTTAGTATATACACACGAGTTTACAACGAGGAGAGTATGATATGGAAAAAAATGGTGAACGTGTGACGAGAGCCGATGTCGCGAGGGCTGCCGGAGTCAGCGAGACGATTGTATCTTACGTGGTAAATAATAACCGTTATGTAGCGAAGGAAAAGAGACAGAGAGTGGAGGCGGCAATCGAGGCTCTCCACTACAGACCGAATAATGTGGCCAGGGCGCTGAAGGGAAAGAACAGCAATCAGCTTCTCTTCATCGCGGACCAGATTACGAACGAGTATTTCAGCAGGATTGTCAGTGAGATGGATAAGTATGCGTATGATGCGGGATTTCTCATCTCCCTCTGCGCTAACAGAAATACACCGGAATTCGTTTCCCGGGTTATCAGCCGCCAGTACGACGGAATTATTATCAGTTCCACCAGTTTTCCTATGGAGTATCTGGAACATTTCAGCAGAGCGGGAATCCCGGTGCTGCTGTTTGAACACAGAACGCATGATAAGCTTCCGGAACACGTGGCGACGCTGGCCTCCGGTCTTTATTCAGGGGCCAGGACCGGGGTACGCCATCTCATCGAGAGAGGAAAAAAGAATATTATCTATATCGACAGAATCAGCAGAAGGGGAAATGTCAGCGGTCCTACGGATTTGCGTCTGAACGGGTATTTTGACGAGATGAAGGCGCAGGGGCTTCATGCAGGCGCCGATACGGTGATTTCAGGCTGCCACACGGAGGAGGAACTCGGGGCGGCGGTGGTGGACTATCTCTCGTCCCATCCGGTGGATGGCATGATTGGCAGGAATGACATGATGGCATGTATCGCCATGCAGGCGGCTGTGGGAGCCGGAAAGAAGATTCCGGAAGATATCGGGGTAGTCGGGTTTGACAATTCCACCATGAGCCGGTTCTGCTCTCCGAGACTGACGACGTTAGAGATGCAGCGGGAAGAGATATGCAGGACGGCCATCGCAATGATGGTTCAGATGATTAACGGGGTGAAGCCGGAGAATGCGGAATTTGAGACGAAACTGATTATTCGGGAGAGTACTTAGAGGGAGTCCGGGCAGTACTCCGGGGTTAAACGTGAAGAACATATTAATTTGAACTATTGAGTTAAAAAGATGCAGAAAAAATAAAATTGGTGGCTTGTCTCCAATATACATACGAGTGTACATAGAAAGTCAAGAGCGGAAAAAGGCGGGCTTCCAGTTTTGAGGTGTATATTTTTTAAAAGAAAGAGAGGGTATCATTATGAAGAAAAAGTTTATGGCACTTACAATGGCTGCGGCGATGGTGTTGACAACTGCCTGTTCCGGAGGAGGAAAGGCACCGGCAACGGAGGCGCCGACAACCGCGGCGCCGAAGACGGAAGCGGCGACAACCAAGGCGCCTGAGACGACAGAGGCGGCAAAGGAAGAGGCGAAGGAGCCGGTTACGATTAAATTTGCCAACTATGCGATTCTCGAACAGGGCTACGAGGACTTCTGGAATGGGGTTAAGACGGATTTTGAAGCAAAGAATCCTGATGTAACGATTGAGTGGGTGACGGCGCCTTACGGGGAGATTGTCAACCAGGTTATTAACATGGCAGGCGGCGGCGACCGGGTGGATATGATTTTTGGTGAGATCGACTGGGTGCCGGGACTGCAGGATGCGGGGCTTACCGTACCGGTTGATGAAATACTTCCGGCAGATTACCTGGCGGATTTCTACCCGGCGATTCTGGACTCCTTTAATATCGACGGAAAGCCGTACGGTCTTCCGATGTATGTATCGCCGTATGTGCTTTACTACAACAAGGACCTCTTTAAAGAGGCAGGGCTGGATCCGGATACGCCTCCGACCACTTACGATGAGATGATGGAATATGCAGAAAAGCTGTCTCAGCTGAAAGATTCCAACGGAAATCCGGTGTATGCCTTTGGACAGACAACCGCTTCCGTACCGGTTTCAGGCGCTTCCATCAATGCGATGGTATTTAACTTTGGCGGCACACTCCTCGACGGCGATGGAAAATTAAGCATTGATAATGACGGATTTAAGCAGACGATCGAGATGTTAAAGACTCTCGATGAGAAGGGGTATAACCCACAGAACGCAAAACTGAAGGATTTAAGAAACTTATTTGCACTGGGACAGCTTGCAATGTATTACGACCAGTCCTGGGGCTTTAATGGAATTCAGGCTATCAACCCGGATGCGAAGAATTTCACAGCATCGGCGAAACCGTTAAAGGGCGGCGCCGGAACAGGCGAAAGCCTCTTACAGGCTCATTGCCTGATGTATGTGGATAACGGGGATGCCAGAAAAGATGCGTGCAGCAGACTGACACAGTATCTCGTTACTTCAGAAGTACTCAATGACTACCTTGCCAACATCACTCCGGCCTATCCGGCGAAAAAATCCATGGAAGGCAACCAGAACGCCAACCCGGTTTTAACTGGCGCGGCAGGTTCTGCTGAGAATGTAAAGGCGCAGGTATTTATCCCTCAGATCAGTGATTTGAATTTGGAGCTCTGTACACTGGCCCAGGCGGTGACTGTATCTGGAAAGGATACCGATACGGCGATTGCAGACTTTAAGAAGGCGGCTGAGGCAATTCTGAATAATTAACAGTAATGGAGGAATTCGTATGAACCGTGGCAGAGTATTGAAAAAAACTACGAAAGATAAATTGTTTTCCCTGCTTCTGGCGCTTCCGGCCGTGGCCATGACTGTGATATTCATATTGGTACCGGTTGTGGATTCCGTGATAAAGAGTTTTACGAAATACCAGATTAAAAATATCATAAGCGGAAAGCCGGGAACATGGAATAATTTTCAGAATTACATCCGACTGTTCCAGAATGCGAAGCTGCCACAGGCTATTACGAACACATTTATTTTCGTTATCGTTGTTGTGCTGAGCGCATTTGTACTCGGCATGGTATTGTCACTGATTTTAAACAGCGGCGTAAGAGCCGCCAAGATTATCCAGGGCATCATGATGACGCCCTGGGTAATCCCCACTGTTATCTCGGCTCTCATCTGGATGTGGCTGTTCCAGCCGCAGTACGGGCTTGTGAAATATCTGATATCTCTCGTCACGGGCGGCGCGGTCAGTAATCTGGCGGTGCTCAACAATCCGAAGACGGCCCTTTTAGGCATCAGCATTGCGGCTCTCTGGAAACAGGTTCCCTTAATGACGCTCTTACTGCTGGCCGGGCTTCAGAATGTGCCTGAGGACTTATTGGAGGCGGCTACGGTAGACGGGGCCAGCCGGGTACAGAAATTTTTCCATATCACGATCCCCAGTATGAGAAGCGTTATCAGCATTGCGGTTTCCATGTCTATTATCGAGAATTTCAAGCAGTTCCCGCTGTTCTGGACGATGACGGGAGGCGGCCCGGATGGGGCGACCACGACGCTTGCCATCTTAAGCTACCGGGAAGCGTTCGTCAGCCAGGATCTCGGCTCGGGCGCCGCGGTTACGACGGTCTGGATGCTGCTGATGATCGGGGTCATTCTGATTTATAACAGAGTATTCAGGAGGGAACAGGCATGAAAAAGAAAGAAGTCGGTATTAATGTTCTGAAATATGTGCTTCTGGCTGTGATTCTCATTTTCCTGCTGTTTCCGGTTTACTGGATGGTGGTCACAGCGCTGAAGACGAATATGGAGGCGTATCAGTTCCCACCGAATCTGATACCAAAAAGTCCTACCCTTTCAAGCTTCAAGAGTTTGCTCACTGTAAATAACCAGTTCTTTGTTTACTATAAAAATAATTTTGTGGTGGCTGGCATTACGGCTCTTATTACGACAGTGGTGGCACTGGTGTCCGGTTATGCGCTGTCCCGGTTCCATTTCCGGTGGAACGGGTGGATCCTGGCCGCGCTGCTCTCGTCCCAGATGTTTCCGGTTGTCAGCCGGATGATTTCCCTCTATGGGCTGTTGGGAAAGGTACATCTGATCAACACGCTCACCGGCCTGATTCTGGCGGTTGTGGCGGCTCAGATTCCATTCTGCGTGATTTTAATGTCCAGCTTTTACGACGGGGTTCCGACGGAGATCGAGGAGGCGGCTGTGGTGGATGGTTCGAAGCGGTTTCAGACTTTGTTTCAGGTGGTCGTGCCGCTGGTAAAGCCGGGAATTGTGGCGGTCGGTATCTACTCATTTTTGATGACGTGGGATGACTATCTGCACGCCGCCACCCTGATTCAGACGGACTCTTTGAGAACGCTGTCTGTCGGAATTGCGCTGCGGTATTTAGGGGAACTGTCGTATGACTGGTCTTTGGTCAATGCGATTTCGGTTGTCGGCGCCCTTCCCATGATTCTGCTGTTTATATTCTTCCAGAAATACATGGTAAAAGGGCTGGTAGCCGGAGCTGTGAAAGGATAAGTGAAAAAGGAGATAACAACTATGATTGTTACAAATAAAGAGAATCTGATACGCGCATCAGAGGCAGGCTATGCGATCCCTGCCATCAACACTCAGGGAGGAAATTACGATATCATCTGGGCCGTGTGCCGGGCGGCAGAGGAGCTTCGCTCTCCGGTCATGCTGGCACACTACGTTTCCACCGGGGCCTATTCCGGAAATGACTGGTTTGTGGAGGTCAGTAAATGGTGTGCCAACCGGGTTTCTGTTCCGGTGTCGATTCATCTCGACCACGGAGACAGTTTTGAGACGTGCATGGAAGCGCTGAAACTGGGATTTACGTCGGTTATGATAGACGGATCCACTCACCCGATTGAAGAAAATGCCGCCATGACGAACGAAGTGATTCGTGTGGCCCACTGCTTTGGCGTTCCGGTAGAGGCGGAGATTGGAGAACTTCTCCGGCTCGATGAGATGGGAAGCGTGTTGGAAAATAAAAACATTGTGAATCCGGAGGAAGTGAGACATTTCCTTAATTTATGTAAACCTGATTCCCTGGCAATTGGAATAGGAAATGCCCATGGCTATTATAAAGGGGAACCGGATATCCATTTGGACGTGCTGGAGGCAGTGAGAAAGTTTACAGATATCCCCCTGGTACTCCATGGCTGCACCGGGATGCGGGATGATGTGATTAAAGAGGCGATTAAGCTGGGTGTGGCCAAGATTAATTTTGGCACGGAGATACGCTATAAATACGTGGAACATTATACAGAGGGAATTAATACACTGGACCATCAGGGCCATTCCTGGAAGATTTCCCGGTATGCCAATGAGAAGCTGGTGGAGGATGTAAAGAAGATTATCCTGTTGGCAGGTTCCGACGGAAAAGCAGATTTATTTTAGGAGAGGGTGCTGATTCATATGGAAAAGAAAAACAGTGAACTGACGTATCGGGAGATATACGGGCAGCCGGAATCATTTGAGGCTGTTAATGAGACTCTGGATGATATTTTTGAGGTGTTAGATTGTGTTTTTAAGGAGGATTACGATGAACTGATATTTACCGGCTGTGGTACGAGTCTCTATCTGGCCCAGGCCGCGGCGCATGTATTTTCTTCTTATAACGCAATACCGGCGAAAGCAATGTGCTGTTCGGAACTGTACTATTTTCCCGATACTTATGTGAAGGACAGGAAGGTTCTGGTGCTTCCGATTACGAGGAAGAGCTATACCACAGAGGTGCGCATGGCGATCGATAAGGTCAGAAGTTATCCCGGGGTTAAGAGCCTGGCTATTACGTGTGACAAGGACAGTTCGCTGTATAATGATTATATGATTTTGTCGCCCGAGACGGCAGAAGACAGCGTGATTATGACACGTTCTTTCACGAGTATGGTGTATCTGGCTGTCATCATGGCCATGTATGCCGGCGGCCGGCGTGACGAGATTGCCGGGATGGCCGGCTACGGGGACAGCGCAAGAGACGCGCTGAAGCGCATGGATGCGCTGGCAAAAAAGATTGTCGAAGAAAATGAAAGGCTGAATCTGTTTATTACGCTGGGCCAGGGAATTTATTACGGGATTGCCAATGAGTGCATGAACAAGGTGAAGGAGATGGGAATTGCCAATTCAGAGGCGTATTATACCCTGGAGTACCGCCATGGTCCCATGAGCCTGGTGGATGAAAATACGTTGATAGTTTTTCTCGGCAGTTCCATGACGAGGGAAGGCGACGCAAAGCTGTTGAGAGAGATGAAGGGATACGGGGCTGTGACCGTGGCTGTCGGAAATGGTGTTTCGGATACGATGGCTGAGGCGGATTACTTACTCGACCTTCCATACGGATATAATGACGCCCAGAATGCGGCGCTGATTGGGTTTATCGGGCAGTTTATCGGGTATTATATCGCGGAGAAGAAAGGGATTGACGCAGACAGCCCGAGGCATTTGTCGCAGGCGATTGTGATTAAGTAGATGGAGAAATATAGTTCTTGTTTTTGATTCAGGCTGCACTATCTGACGGTAGAGAAAGAATAGGACGTATGGAGTTATCCATATCCTGTAACCTTTCAATATCGTTCAAATAGTGCAGTTTTGTTACTTCCTTCACACTTTTATTGAAGTGAAGGCACTTTGTTAAATTCCGTAATGAATGATGAATTTATTTTCCTGGATTGCATTCTGGATCAGATTGGCTAAACGCGCTAAATCGCCATCAACGGAAATATGAGGGTCGCTGATTACGATATCCTGGAAAATGGGCAGGGACTGAGGCGGAATGAGGGTGACGCCCCAACGGGCCAGCGCAAATTCCGGGCGGTTTAAGGAATGAAAATACGTTTTCATTAAAATAAGCCTGTCCCACCAGACGTCGATGTAGGCGTCGTTGATGGAAATACAGTGGTATTTATCTGGTTCATAGCTGGAATAATCTTTTTCACGGCTGATGTTATCTATAATTCCGAATTCTGATTCAGGCATGGCGTTAGAATTTCCTTTTTGGATAGAAGTCTGCTTTCAATTATAGCAAAGCCCTATGATGGAAGCAAGAATTACAGAAGGAATTTAGTTTATGGGTGCATCGGCTGGTTACTGCTTACACCAGCTGCCTGTGCATAACGCATTTGTCTATTTTGATGGTCAAAATAAAAGAATCACCAAAAAACGTGAACTTTTTAACTAACATTCATATCATATTAGTGGGGCTGTTAGGGAGTAATGACGATGAAAATAAAAAGCATAAAATTATTGCAGTTATTTTCTACAAAATATTAAAAATTTTTTTGGCATAAAATTAAAAAAGTCAGAGTCAGGACAGGAAACGTTCATAATTATTTCATATTTTACTTAAATAATTGATAAGAATTTTAGAAAATCTTTGGATAAAATTGTTCCATTTGTTCAAAGTTACCATTTTATGTGATTTCTGTTCCCGACAATCGGAAATGTTGACAATTGTTGCATATGCAAGTATGATACTCGCAGTACTTCATGTACGGATATAAATACAATCAGTCCCGATTTTATGGTACTGAGAAAGGAAGTGAGCGTTACGGAGGATTTGGCAGAGCGGTTAATGGAAGAACTTAACTGCGAGACGGTATTCACCATACCGATATTTGGTGGAATTCCCATTGCGGAATCCGTGGTGGTAACGTGGATTATCATGGCGGCCCTGACCGTCATCTCCATTTGCCTGGCCAGAAATTTAACCGTGGAAAATCCCGGGAAACGGCAGCTGGCGCTGGAGACGGCCATTGGCGGGCTCTACGGGTTCTTTGACGGGCTGGTCGGGAAAGAGGGAAGACGGTATATCCCCTACCTGGTTTCCACGGCGATTTACATTGGTGTTGCGAACTTGATTGGATTACTTGGTTTCAAGCCGCCCACCAAAGATTTAAATGCCACAGCGGCGCTGGCTCTCATGAGTATTGTACTGATTGAGTATGCCGGATTTCATAAGAAAGGACTCCGGGGCTGGGTGAAGAGTTTTGCGGAACCTGTTGCGGTCGTCGCGCCCATCAATATCCTGGAACTTTTTATCAAGCCACTTTCTTTATGTATGCGGTTGTTTGGCAACGTGCTCGGTTCCTTTGTTGTCATGGAACTGATCAAACAGCTGGCGGCGCCGATTGTGCCGATACCGTTCAGCATGTATTTTGACATTTTTGACGGACTGATTCAGGCGTACGTATTCGTATTCCTGACTGCGCTCTTTATTAAAGAGGCGGTTGAATGACAGACGGCGGGAGCCGGTAAGACAGACAGCGGGAGCCGGTAAGACAGACGACGAAAGCCGGTAAGACAGATGGCGGGAGCCGGTAAGACTACGGCCGGAGCCGTGAGCAACAAAATAATAAAAATGAGAATGAAAAGGAGATAAGAATTATGTTGACAGCAATTGGAGCAGGTATGGCAGTATTAACAGGTTTAGGAGCAGGTATCGGTATTGGTCTGGCAACTTCCAAGGCGGTGGACGCTATTGCGAGACAGCCTGAGGCGGAGGGAAAAATCAGCAAGGCGCTGTTGCTTGGCTGTGCTCTTGCAGAGGCAACAGCTATTTACGGTTTCGTTATCGCCCTTTTAATCATCTTATTCTTAAAATAATACCGGAATCGGTTAGAATGGATGACGGATAGAAAGGCAGGCGGAAGGTATGTTACGTTTGGATTTTAACCTCGTATGGAATATAGTGAATATCATCGTCCTGTATTTGCTGCTGAAGCATTTCCTGATTAAACCGGTCATGGCTGTGATGGATAAGAGGCAGGCCATGATTGATGACGGCATTGCCAGAGCCAGAAACGCTGAGAATGACGCGAATGCGCTTAAGAGTCAGTATGAGGAGAAGATGAAGCACTCCGAGGAGGAGGGCGAGAAGCTCATTGAAGAGGCTAAGATGGATGCGAAAAACCAGCATGAGAGGATGATGAAGGAAGCCGAAGAGGAGGCGAACCGGATTCTGGAAAATGCGAAGCGGACGGCGGCCGTGGAGCAGGAGAAAGCCATGCGGGAAGCGGAGGCCAGAGTTGCCGGTCTTGTCATTGCCGCGGCGTCCAAGGTTGTGGGCAGCGAGGTAAATGAGATGAGAAATCAGGCACTTTTCGACAAGTTTATAGCAGAAGCAGGTGAGTCCCATGACGCAGGCGGCAATTAATTACGGAAAAATCATATATGAGCGCCAGGTTCCGAGGACGGTTGTGGAGGAGACGGAAGCGGTATTTCAGGAAGTGCCGGAGGTTTTAACCGCGCTGAAAAGCCCGGTGACGCCAAAGAGCGCGAAGCACCGTATCATCGACCGGATTTTCCAGACGGAAATGAGGACGATCTTAAAGGTCATCACGGACCATCATGATATAGACTGCATGGAAGACATTTTTAAGGCATATCATGATTACGCGTGCGAACAGGAAGGGATCCTGGCAGCTTCTCTCTATTATGTAACAGAGCCGACAGAGGAACAGATTGAGAAAATAAAGGATCTGTTAAAGGAAAAATACGGCAGGCGCCAGGTGGAACTGAAGCTGATTCAGGATACCGGCCTGCTGGGTGGATTTTTAATCCGGGTTGGCAGCGTGGAGACGGACTGGAGCATGAGAGGCCGTTTGAGGCAATTAGAACAAATACTGGCGCGGAGGTGAAAAGCGTGGGTGCAATCAATTCAGATGAGATTATCTCCATATTGAGGAGTGAGATAGAGGATTACGACGTACATGCCAGGGACCAGGAGGTCGGAACGGTCGTCAGCATTGGCGACGGTATCGCGGATATCTATGGAATCGACCATGCCATGTACGGAGAAATCGTTATTTTTGAAAATGGTGTAAAAGGCATGGTGCAGGATATCAGGAGAGAGGATATCGGCTGCATTTTGTTCGGGTCTGACAGGGAAATTAAGGAAGGCTGCAAGGTCACAAGGACGAAGAAACGCGCCGGTATTCCGGTTGGCGACGGCTTTTTGGGAAGAGTGGTCAATGCGCTGGGAGCGCCCATCGACGGAAAAGGCGAGATTAAGGCGGATGGCTACCGTCCCATTGAAAATGAGGCGCCGGGAATTATCGACAGGAAGAGCGTATCAGTTCCCATGGAGACGGGAATCCTGGCCATTGATTCCATGTTCCCTATTGGCCGCGGGCAGCGTGAACTGATTATCGGCGACCGCCAGACGGGAAAAACTTCCATCGCGATCGATGCCATTTTAAACCAGAAGGGGAAAAATATGGTCTGCATCTATGTGGCTGTGGGACAGAAGGCGTCCACGGTTGCGAAGATGGTGAATACGCTGGAACAGTACGGGGCTATGGAGTATTCCATCGTCTTATCGTCGACGGCCAGTGAACCGGCGCCCCTTCAGTATATCGCACCGTTCTCAGGAACGGCGCTGGCTGAGTATTTTATGTATCAGGGGAAAGATGTGCTGATCGTATATGACGATTTATCGAAGCACGCCGTTGCCTACCGGGCGCTGTCCTTATTGCTGGAACGTTCCCCGGGCCGTGAGGCTTATCCGGGCGACGTTTTCTACTTACATTCCAGGCTGCTGGAGCGTTCCAGCCGTCTAAGCGACGCCCAGGGCGGAGGTTCTATCACGGCGCTTCCGATTATCGAGACGCAGGCAGGCGATGTTTCGGCCTACATCCCCACCAATGTTATTTCCATCACGGATGGACAGATTTTCCTGGAAAGTGATTTGTTCTTCTCCGGTATGAGGCCGGCGGTCAATGTAGGCCTTTCCGTATCGCGTGTGGGCGGTGCTGCCCAGACGAAGGCCATGAAGAAGGCGGCGGGCAGCCTGCGAATTGATCTGGCTCAGTGCCGTGAGATGGAGGTATTTACCCAGTTCAGTTCTGATCTGGACCCGGCTACCAAGGAGCAGATTGAGTACGGGAAAGGGCTGACGGAGCTGTTAAAACAGCCGCTCTGCCATCCCATGAGTCTGCATGAGCAGGTTATCAGCCTGGTGGCAGCCGGAAACCGGATGCTTCTCGATGTGCCGGTTTTAAAGATTAAAGGTTTTCAGAAGGAAATGCTTTCGTATTTCGAGAGGAAGCAGCCGGAAATCATACAGGAAATCGAAGAAAAGAAGGTACTTTCCGACGAGCTGAAGCAGAGTATCATTGATGCGGTGGCTGAGTTTAAAAAGAAGCAGGTGTAGGTTATGGCAAATGCGAGAGAAATACAAAGCAGGATGAACAGTATTAAAAGTACGATGAAGATTACCAATGCGATGTATACCATTTCCTCGTCAAAGCTTAAGAAAGCCAGAAAGAGTTTAACGGACACAGAGCCTTATTTCTACGCGCTGCAGAGGACCATTTCCAGGATTGTCAGGCATACGCCGGATATTGAGGATCCGTATTTCGATACGCGTCCCCAGATTAAACCGGAGGACAGGAAGATTGGATATATTGTCGTGACGGCTGATAAAGGGCTGGCGGGCGCCTATAACCATAACGTATTTAAGCTGGCACAGGAGCAGATTGATAAGGGCGGTAATCCCATGCTGTTTGTGGTCGGTGAACTGGGGCAGCAGTATTTTACGAGGAAGGGGATCCCGGTTGAGCAGGATTTCCGGTATACGGTTCAGGATCCGAATATGAGCCGGGCCAGAATTATCGAGGAAAAGATTATTGACTATTTTCTGTCCGGAAAGCTGGATGAGGTCTATATGATTTACACCAGGATGGTAAATGCCATGAAAATGGAGGCGGAGATTGAACAGCTTCTGCCGCTGCCAAAGGCTAATTTGAGCCAGACGATTTCGGTGCCGATTGACGTGCATCTGGAGGAAATCTACATGAAACCGTCCCCGAAGGCGGTAATCGACGCAATCGTGCCGAATTATATAGCCGGATTCATCTACGGCGGTCTGGTGGAGTCCTACTCCAGTGAGCAGAATTCCAGGATGATGGCCATGCAGGCTGCCACCAAGAGTGCGCAGGATATGCTGGCCGAGCTGGCAGTTACCTACAACCGGGTGAGGCAGGCGGCCATCACCCAGGAAATCACTGAGGTAATCAGCGGGGCCAAAGCCCAGAAAAAGAAGAGGAAAAAATGACGGAGAGGAGGAGTCCTCACGACGGTGAGAAATCAACTATGAATAAAGGTAAAATTGTACAGGTCTCAGGGCCTGTGGTAGATGTGGAGTTTCCGGAAGGCAGCGATTTGCCGTGCATCAAGGACGCTCTGGAGGTAGACAACGGCGGCAGACGCTGTGTCATGGAGGTTTCCCAGCACATGGGAAATAATACGGTCCGCTGTATTATGCTGGCTTCCAGCGAGGGACTTTGCAGGGATATGGAAGTGACAGCCACCGGGGAAGGAATTAAGGTTCCGGTTGGCGAGCAGACGCTGGGACGGCTCTTTAACGTCTTAGGCGAGACGATCGACAAGGGAGAGCCGTTGAAAGACGGAGAAAAATGGGTCATCCACCGCGATCCGCCCGCATTTGAGGACCAGAGCCCGGTAGCGGAGATCCTGGAGACGGGAATCAAGGTGATCGATCTGCTGGCGCCCTATGCGAAAGGCGGAAAAGTCGGTCTGTTCGGCGGCGCCGGCGTGGGAAAAACCGTGCTGATTCAGGAGTTAATCCACAATATTGCCACGGAACACGGCGGCTACTCTATTTTTACCGGTGTAGGCGAGCGTTCCCGTGAAGGAAATGACTTATGGACCGAGATGAGTGAGTCGGGGGTTATTGAGAAGACGGCTCTGGTATTCGGTCAGATGAATGAGCCGCCGGGAGCGCGTATGCGTGTGGCGGAGACGGGCCTTACCATGGCGGAGTATTTCCGGGACGAGGAACATAAGAACGTGCTTCTGTTTATTGATAACATTTTCCGTTTCGTCCAGGCTGGTTCTGAGGTTTCGGCGCTTCTCGGACGTATGCCGTCTGCGGTTGGTTACCAGCCGACCCTGGCTACCGAGATGGGGGAACTGCAGGAGAGAATTACCTCCACGAAGAATGGCTCTGTCACATCGGTTCAGGCGGTTTATGTGCCGGCTGACGACTTAACCGACCCTGCGCCGGCGACGACCTTTGCGCATCTGGATGCGACGACGGTTCTTTCCAGGAAGATTGTGGAACAGGGCATTTACCCGGCTGTCGACCCGCTGGAATCCACTTCCAGAATTCTTGAGCCGGATGTGGTTGGTGAAGAGCATTATGAGACGGCCAGAAAGGTGCAGGAGATTCTCCAGAAATACAGGGAATTACAGGATATTATCGCAATTCTCGGTATGGAGGAGTTGGGCGAGGAAGATAAGACTACGGTTTACCGCGCGAGAAAGATTCAGAAGTTCTTATCCCAGCCGTTCTCCGTGGCCGAGAATTTTACCGGCGTTCCCGGCAAATACGTTCCGTTAAAGGAGACAATCCGCGGCTTTAAGGCGATCGTGGACGGCGAGATGGATCAGTATCCGGAACCGGCATTCTTTAATGTGGGAACAATTGACGAGGTGATCGAGAAGGCAAAGGCGATTGCGGCGGAAGAAAGCAGATAAGAGGTGAGTGACGGTGGGTACGAGCACATTTTACTTAGAGGTGATTGCCAGCGATAAGGTGTTTTTCAGCGGGAGATGCCAGAAGCTAATTATTCCCCTGACAGATGGCGAGAAGGCCGTCCTGCCCCATCACGAGGACATGGTGATTGCCGTGGCTATCGGAGAGATGCGCCTTCTGCCTGAAAATGGCGACTGGATTCACGGCGTTGTCGGAAATGGCTTCGTCCAGATTGTCAACAACCGCGTGACGCTTATTGTGGACACGGCGGAGCGGCCCGAGGATATCGACGAGCGGCGCGCCGAGGAGGCGAGAGAGCGTGCGGAGGAGCAGTTAAGGCAGAGTAAGAGTATACAGGAACATTCGCATTTTGAGGCTTCGTTGGCGCGGTCGCTGGCGAGGCTGAGGATGAAGCATAAGTATGAGATATGAGGAAAATAGTTGCGGGGGCTGCCGTTCACGCTGTGGGAGAGCCGTGAGGAGAGGCGTGCGACGGAGTCCTGGGAGGAGAGGCGGCGTCCGCTTCCAGGGGGGTGACGATTTGGTGGAAGGTGCTGACCGTTCTTAGACTGGTACGGCGCGGGCGGGAGGGAGAAAATCCGGCCCACAAAGCCGGATTTTCAGCAGGCCTGAATTGGATTTTTCTTCAGAAAAATCCGATGAATGCCAGCGGTGCCCTCC
>CAUEKH010000010.1 GCA_959018155.1 uncultured Hungatella sp. | reverse complement strand
CCCCATTTACCGTAAATACCTCCACGAAATAGTCCGGGGCCCAGGCAATCTTTCTCACCATCTTCACCGGCCGGTAATTCTCTTCCTTCCACTGGACGATGGTAAAGCTGTCCGGCATCTCATACGGCGCCTGCCAGTCAGCCTCCGCCTCCACGTAGACAATGCCATCCTTCTCCTCATACCGCAGAAGCTTCCCGTTGACCGGCGCCTGGTTCTCCTCCCCGATGTTCACGGTGTTATGGGAACCCGTATTCTTATAGTAGTCGTAATGCAGGATTGCGCCGTATCCCGTCGTACCGAGATCCGGGGCAATCCTCTTTCCATAGGCCAGATAGCTGATATCGAGCCTGTCGTAGTGATCGTGCTCTCCGCCGTAGCTGTCATGCTTAAACAGTAGGTATCTGCCATCCTTCCCTCTTAAGATGGTATTTCCAAACTGGCCTTCCTCCACATGGTAGTTGGAAAAATCCATCGAGCACTCCGGCAGTTCATCCACACCGTAGATAAATGCCTCCAGATTGTCGCGCTTCTCCTCTTTATAGAGCTGATTTAACACATACAAGAGCTTCTCTCCCCCGATTTCCCGGTAGGCGAACTCGTATAAATAGAGGCTGGAATTGGTATGGCCGTAGTTCGTATCATTTAACATGGGGATCCGGAATCCCGGCTCCAGATAAGAAACTAACAGTTCCATCATCGCCTTATAATTCGGATGATGGATATGAGAATGCGGGGTATGTAACGCAAATTTCTCATACGCGAAAAAGCTGGTCAGCGCATAGAAATGGTAGCCGAACGCGCCCTCAAACCACATATGGTTCTCTAACATGCCATTTTCCAGCTGGTACAGAATTCCGTAAGGCTCATAGACGGCAAAGTTTACATAATCTTCCCGATTGAAGATCAGGCCGATGATGGCGATCGCCGAGTTGATGATCACCTCATGGTTGTGAAGCTGGTTATGGCGGTGTTCCATCAGAAATTCCGCGCCCGGAAGCAGCATCCCGTCACGGACTGCGGCGCGCTCCTCCTCCGTCATGGCGTCCGCCAGCAGATCATAAGCCATGGCAAAGCTGCGGAGGAAATTGGCCTCGTCCAGCGTCTGCGCGCCCGCCTTCCCCGGGCCGTTATAAGGAATATTTCCATGCACTTCGTAATCCTTATAATACTTTGCGTACTCCGTCATAATGGCAATGGCCTTTTTCGCGTACCTCTCCTCTTCTGTGACCAGATAAATCAGTCCCATCTGAAACGCCGCCGTATAATTGTGGCTGTTGATCAGCCCCCACCAGGTGCTGTCATACGGTTCCCCGGAAAAAACCTGCCCGCAGGAAGGACATTTGTGATGATGCGGGTCATGCCTGTCAAACGTCAGAAATACCGAGCATTTCGGGCAGTAGTAGTAAAGCTGCCAGTTGCCAATCCCCGTCTTCGGAACAATCACCGGTTCCTCCAGAATCTCCTCTACCCCTGCCTTTAACTGCTCTATCGTCTCCGGCTGTCTCTTTCCTTTTTCCCTTAAATGTTCTATTTCCCTGTCAGTAAACTGTATCATAATTTGCCTCCACTCTTCCTCACCGGAATCATTTTATATGTTAATACAACTTCTGTTCCTCTACTACCTTCTTAAACTCCGTCGGCGTACAGCCATAAAACTTCTTAAAACTGCTGGCAAAGTACCTCTGGTTGTCGTAGCCGCACTCCTCCGCAATCTCCGCAATCCTCATTCCCGTCTTCTGGAGAAGCATTCCGGCCCGCTCCATCCGCTTCCGGATCAGATACTCGCCAACGCCCTCTCCCGTATGCTGCTTAAAAATCTGCCTGACGTAGCTCGCGCTGAAATGAACCCTGGCCGCCAGACAGTCTAAGTCCACCTCTCCGTCCCCCAAATGTTCCTCGATCAGCAGCTTCACCTGCTTCACCACAGCGCTGGCCCGCGTCTCCTCGGAATTCTCCGCCACCATCTGACAGCATCCCGTGATGTATTCCTCCAGAATCTCCTTCATATCCATCAGGCTTCCGTAGGTGATACGGTCCTTCATGGAATCCAGCGGTTCCGCCTCCGCCCTGTCATATCCGGCCTGTTCCATATCGTTCTGGATCGCATAGACCAGTTCACTGACAGACACGGCGATATAGTCGTTCTTCTTATTAGAAAGAGAAGCGTAGCACTTGATTAATCCCTGGAGAAGTTCCAGCGCCTCCACCTTCTGACCGGTGCGGACAGCCAGCCGGATCTGGCTCTTCCACTCCCGAATCTGGCCGCTGCTCTGAGTTTCCTCCTTCTTCTCCCCCTCTTCCCCGTAAAACATGACCGCTTTTTCCGGACTGAGAGTTCCGCGCCACACGGCCATGGCCTCCCGGTAGGAATTCTCCAGCCCGTCCTCATTGGCGCACGGGCGGCCTACCGCACAGCGGAACTGAATCTGATAATATTTTTCCAGACTCGAACTGATTTTTTCCAGCCCGCTGCGCAGAAAATGAAGAAATCGGCTCTCTTCCTCCACATCACCGCACCAGATAGCCGCAAGCTGTATTCCATCAAAACTTACGGCGTACATTTTGATTTCCCCCGGAAAATATCCGTCGCGGATCAGCATGAGAAATTCCTCCACATTCTCCTGACTTCCAAAATTCCAGGAACCGCCGGCCAGACTGACCACGCCGGCGGCAAAATATTTTCCCGCAAGGTCCAGCCCCAGACGAGCCCGGTCCACCTCCCCCTCTTTTCCGTACTCCCTCTTCTGCAACAGATCCTTAAGCGCCTTTTCCCGCGCCAGGCTGGCCCTGAGCAGCGCCTGTTCCTTTAAGAGGCTCATATTCTGCTGCAGCATCTTCTGGCTGTCCAGTTCCTTCATAATCTTCTGGAGAACCTCAGTCAGTTCCCTGGGAAGAAACGGTTTCAGGAGATAATCCTTCACCCCCAGGGAAATGGCCTGCTTCGCGTAGTCGAACTCATCATACCCGCTGATAACCACGTATTTGCTGTGCAGTCCGGAATTTTGCAGCTCCCGAATCAGTTCCAGCCCGTTCATAAACGGCATGGCGATATCTGTCACCACGATATCCGGCTCTGAAAGAAGAGCTGATTTGAGGGCTTCCCTGCCATCATCAGCCACCGCAACCACCTCCAAATCCAGAGTGGAATTCCGGATATTTTTCACCAGCAGATCTCTGACATAGTCCTCATCATCCGCAATCAGCACACGATACATCACTCCACCTCCCAGTCTCCGGCCGGAACCGTAAGCACCGCCCTGGTCCACTGCCCCTCTTCGCTCTCGTATCTCAATCCGAATTTATCGCCGTAAAACAGCCGGATTCTCTCATTTACATTGAAGATTCCGTACCCCTCCGACCGATCCGTCAGACCGTTTTTTAAGCCTTCGTTGATCACGGCCAGTTTGTCCGCCCCAATCCCCGCGCCGTCATCCCACACGGAAATCTCCAGGACCTCCATGGCCGCCTCCGCCGAGATCACAATCCTTCCGGCCCCCGGCTTCTCCTTAATCCCGTGATAGATGGAATTTTCCACCAGCGGCTGAAGCACCAGCTTGATAATCCGGATTTCCAGCCATTTTTCATCCACATCCACCTCATAATGAAGCCGCGAATGGTAGCGGATGCTCTGAATATCGAGATAACTCGTCACATGCTCCAGCTCATCCCTAAGCGTGATAATCTCCGCCCCCTTGCTCAGACTCAGCCGGAAAAATTTCCCCAGGGAATTCGAAAGGATGCTGATTTCCTCAGCGCCCTGATCCGCCGCCTGCCACGTGATCGCGTTCAGCGTATTATACAGGAAATGGGGATTAATCTGAGTCTGCAGGGCGTTGAGTTCCGCCTTCCGCTTCTGTTTCTGAATCTTCGCCACGTAATCGCGCTCCCGCTTCAGTTCCTCGATGGTCTCCTCCTGCTTCTTCACCAGGTTCTGGATTTCTCCAATCATAAAGTTAAAGCTTCTCGCCAGACTCCCCACCTCATCCTTATAGGGATAGAAAAATCTCGTATCGAAATCGCCTCTCTGCACGCAGCTCATCCGTTTTTCCAGCTTCCGTAAGGCGTCCGTCAGCTGATGGGAAAGCAGAAGTATCGCCGCGACGCCTGCCAGAAAGACCAGCCCCATCACCTCGAAAATCATATCCTGCAGCCCATTCAAACTCCCCAGCAGCGCCTGTCTCGATTTCAGTCCGAAAACCTGCCAGCCATTCTCCTTCAGCACGTCGCCGATCACCAGAAACGATTCCCCCTGATACGAAAAATCAGAAGCCAGCATCTGCCTTCCCGCCTTCTTGTTCGCCGATAACTCCATCAACTCCTCCGTATCAAAATCCTCCGGGCCCACGATCAAGTTTCCATCCTTATCGAGAACAAGGATACTGTCAAAGTATTCATACTTTCTTTTTAAGATCCGTTCCAACTCCGACTGCTTAATCTGAATCACCAGATAGAGATCCTTTGCATATCCCTGCACGCTGAACCGCCAGACACACGGAATCACCCGATCATTATCCTGATAGATCGCATCCTCCATCACAGGAAACCACCGGATCGCCGCTCCCGGCTCTTCCATATAACTCTGGTAAAAGATCGATTCCTTAAAATCGAAATCCCATTTTCTCATGCGGACAAAATTATCAAAATTTCCTTTATCCGTATAAATATAGGTCGAATGCACCAGACTCTCCCCCGTTCCAAAATCACGCAGGAAATCAGATACGGTTCCCATTGCCTTAACCGCGTTCGGATCATTTGGATTATTTAAGTAATCGGACAGGGTCACCACAAACGTATAGTTTATCAGCATCCCGTTGGTCCTCTGACTGATCACGCCAAAACGCAGGCTCAGAGTATCTACAATCTGAGTCAGGACATCCTCCGCCCCTACTTTGAAGTTCTCTTCAATGTCATTTGAAGTATACCGGTAATAGGCCGCTCCGCTGCTTACAGTTGTAAATAAAAAAATAATCCCAAACAGCAAGATTATCTTACTCCGAAACTTCAGATTATTGAAAAATCGCTTCATCGGACCCCTCCATTTTCTTCTGCTGCCTGTAGTATACCATATCGAGTACCTTTGCGAAAACTATCTTTTTCTTTTCCCTCCCCGCATTTCTTATGTGGAACAGTGAAACAGAAGGCTGCCGCCGCTTTTCGTAAAAGGACGGGAAACCACGGGCTGCTCCGGCTGCTTCCCGGACGGCTCGTGGTTTCCTCATACCTAACCTTTCACAGCTCCGGCCGTTAATCCGGCGATAAACTGTTTGTTTGCCAGTAAGTATACTATCAGAATCGGAATGATCGCGATCGATGCGCCGGCCAGCATGATGTGCCATTCGGCGGCTGCGTTTACGGAGTACTTAAGCTGTACTACGGCCACGGTCAGAGTCTGAAGTTTTGGACTTGCGATTGTCATGATTAAACTCGTTACGTAATCATTCCATGCGTTTCGGAATGAGAACAGCGCTACGACCGCTAAGATCGGCTTGCTCAGTGGAAGAATGATGCGGGAATAGACGCCGTATAAACTGCAGCCGTCGATAATGGCCGCCTCGTCCAATTCCTTTGGAATTCCCTGTGTAAAGCCCATGACCAGGAATACATTTGTCGCCTGGCCGCCGGTCAAAGCCACTACAAGGGCGAAAATAGTCTTGTTAATCTTTAATGCGCGCAGTAATTCGTAGATTGGGTACAGGGTAACGGAACCCAGAGATACGAACATCATGGACATGTAGAGGGCCAGAAGGATTTTCTTACCCACAAAGTTTCTTCTTGCAAGAATAAAACCGGCCAGGGAACACGTTATGACTGCAAGGAGTGTCACCGACACACTGACAATCACACTGTTCATGGTATATTTCGTAAAATCTGCCTGAACAAAGGCCTGGTAGTAATTCTCAAAATGCCATACCGCCGGGAAGAATCCGCCTCCCTGGGTCAGTTCCGCATTCGTCTTAAATGAACCGAGTACCGTGTAGATGACCGGATACAGGGTGAACACTATCATAACGGCCAGAAATACCCATTTACCTATGAGCGCGGCCCAGGCAGCACCGGAGAAATGCTTTTTATTCATTTTTATTTCTTTCACAGCTTCCTTCGCCATTTCGCCGCCTCCTTAATAAATATCGTCCAGTTTCTTTGACAGTTTCAGATAGAGTACCGTAACCGCGCCCGCAATCACAGCGGAGATTACGCTGACCGCGGCGCCGTATCCATACTGAGGTACTGTGGCCTCTGCCGCGGAAATCGGGAAGAAGTAGCGGTATCCGTATAAGGACATTACCATGGTCGCGTTGGTCGGTCCGCCTTCTGTCAGGACCATGACATTGGTGATATCGTTAAATGCGGACGTGATGGCAAGCATCATGATAATTTTAAGAATCGGCCCAAGCATCGGGAGAATGATGTACCAGATGGTCTGAAGCCGTCCCGCGCCGTCAATTCTGGCGCTCTCAATGGCATCCTCCGACACCTGCTGAATTCCCGCGATAAAATAAACCATGTAGTTGCCGACGCCGCCCCAGACAGCCGTGATAATTAAGGTCTTCATGGCATTGTCTTTGCCAAGCCAGTTGATCGGGCGGCTGATTAAGCCAACTTCCATTAAATACTTATTTACCTCGCCGTTGTAGGCATTGAATAATAAGTAAAATACAAGTCCCATGACCGCGGAACTCATGATGGTCGGCAGGAACATGATACTCTGTGCCACGCCATTTCCGCGCTTCTGCTGATTTAACAGGAATGCGAGGAAAAATGCGATCGGTATGATAAATAATACTTTACCAAAACCATAGGTAAATGTGTGAAGCACACTCTCCCAGTAAACTTTATCGCGGAACACCCTCGCAAGGTTTGCCAGCCCGACAAACCGCGGTGTCCCGGTTCCATAGCCTCCGTACTGGTAGAACACATACTTCAGCGTCCACACCACCGGATATAAGGAACAGGCTATGAACAGAATCAGGTTCGGCAGCATAAATGAATACGCCTGTAAATTTCCTTTCAGCACCTTTTTCCGCTGTGGCCCATTCATATTCTTCCAATTTTTCATACTATGCGTACTCCTTTCTGATGTGATAAGCGGCACACCGCCTGCCATCTTAAAAGAAAGAGGGCTGCGACTTATCCGCACCCCTCTTTCCGCCGCCTTTACTGCAAGGTCGGATTCATCGGATCGTAATTTTCAATCTTTACTTCATGGCCCGTACCGTTGGCAATCGCATCCTGATATGCCTTATTGTAACGCTCTGTTAAATCTTTTAAGGTAGAGTCAATATCAGCGCCGCCGTAGTAGATGGACTCACACGTCTTGTAAATATCTTCGCCTTCTACAATCATGCCGGCTGCAAACGCGTTGTGCGGAGGCTTCGGTAAAAGAGCGTCGATATCGCTGATTAACAGCCATTTCTTGTTCTGGAAATCTGCACTTGGTTTTGCCTTGGCGATAACACTCGGGATAATGCTGACACCGAAACCGCCTTCATAGTAGCCTACCAGATAATCCTCATTTGCAAATACATCTTTGTATACCTTAAATGCCTTCTCTAAGTTCGGGCTCTTTGCGTTTAATACGTATCCGCTTGTACCAGAGAAATACTGTTTGCCTGTTGCCTTACCGCCTACGGTCGGAATCGGGCAGCAATCCCATTTTTCTGTATCCATCGGGAACTGGTTTGCGTAAACGCCTGGCTCTGCATGGCTGTAGGACATGTACATACCAATCTTACCTGCTGCGAACTGAGTTCTTAACGGGTCGATATCGAGGGACTCACAGCCCGGGAACGCACACTCATCAGATAATAACTCGGTCCATAATTTCAGTGTATCAGCCCATGGAGTGAAATCATATTCGCCCTTTGCGAAATCGTATCCGCGTACAAGGCCTGTCTCGCGCTCAAGGCCGATGCACATGGAACGCTGAAGTCCTGAGCTGGCGCTCTTCATGTTCTCAGCAAATCCGTAGATTCCTTCGCCGGATAACTGGGAAGTGATTAACTTTGCGTCTTCTACTACTTCTTCCAGAGTTTCCGGAGGATTCTGGATTCCTACGCGCTCAAAGATTTCTTTATTATAGAAGAGACGGCAGGTTGTACCACAGGTATTGATGAAGTACAGTTTTCCATCCAGTTCATTGTAACCTGGCATGATAACATCCTTGAAGTACTCTTTCATATCATCATCCATAAACTGGTATAAATCTGCCCACTGGCCCTGGTTTACATACTTTTCAAACATCTCATCCTGCTGTACCAGAATGTCAGGAAGTTCGTCGCTCTGGATTGCCATATCGACAGCCTGAACGTAGTTGTCGGTGTAAAGCTGGTAGTCAATCTGAATGTTATCGGTGTTGTTGGCATTGTACTCGTCAACCTTCTGCTGTACGTATGTAGCATCGTGACGGTCCTTGGACCAGATTCTGATTACGGTCTTCTCTCCGTCGGCAGCCGGCGCCTCTGTGCTCTTTTCCTCTGCCTTTGCCTCTGTCTGAGCCGCTGCTGTTGTCGCGTCACTCTTTGCGGCAGTTGTTGCATCCCCGCCACCGCCGGAGCAGCCAGCCAGTGTTCCTGCAGCCAGTACGGCGGCCATCATAACGCTGGTAAATCTTCTTAACTTCATATTTCTTACCTCCCAATATTAATTTTGCGTTGTTTTGTTATGGCCTTATTGTACGAAAAAAACATCCCGGTGTAAATGCAATATCTGACACTGGAATGTTTGAAATCTGATGTTTCTGTTCATATTTAAGACATATTTCTGACATAAATTTAACACAAAAAATCCTCAAATCCATAAAGGAGGGGATACGGCGCGCAGTCCCTCAAAGGCGCTGAGATCGTCCCTCTGATCCCCTCGCTGAAGGCCGGGCGGTGGAACATCTCCTTCGTCCTGTTCTTAATCAGCCGGTTGTTCTTTCCCAGTTCACCGATGTAATCCCCGGCCTGGTCATAGATCTCCCTGCCGTAGAATTTGCCGATAATCGTGCCGTCGCAGGCCACAAGATAATCCCGCTGTCTAATTCCAATGTATTTGCCTCCCCAGGTCCAGAATCTCTCCATGAGCTGTCCACCAATCCTTTTCATTCTGATTCACGTTACGCGCAATTCTGCCGCCGCGGCAGAAACATTTTCTGTCTTCTCTACAATCATACACTATTTTATGGTAAAAAGGAACACTCACTTACCGCACATTTCCCAAAATTTTACTCGGGGCTGGATTTTTCCACGATTCTGTTATATAATTTCAGCAGCAAAAGAGAAGATTTTCACAGGAGGAATACCATGGGATTTCAATATGTAAGTAACCTTCCAAGTCCGGAAGAAATCAAAGCGAGTTTTCCGCTTCCGGAGGAGTTAAAAGCTTTAAAGGTTGTCAGAGACCAGGCTGTCAGCGATGTCCTGACAGGCAAAAGCGATAAATTTCTTGTCATCATCGGCCCCTGTTCTGCTGATAACGAGGATTCTGTGTGCGATTACGTCAGCCGTCTGATTAAGGTACAGGAAAAGACAGCGGACCGTCTCCTCATCATCCCCCGCGTCTACACCAACAAGCCGCGTACCACCGGCGAGGGATACAAGGGAATGCTCCATCAGCCCGACCCGGAGAAGAAACCGGATATGCACGAGGGACTGATCGCGATCCGCAAGATGCACATGCGTGTCTTTGCGGAATCCGGCCTTTCCACCGCGGACGAGATGCTTTATCCTGAAAATATGTCGTACCTCGATGATATCATGTCCTACGTGGCCATCGGCGCCCGCTCTGTGGAGAACCAGCAGCACCGTCTGACCGCCAGCGGCTGTGATGTGGCAGTAGGTATGAAGAACCCGACCAGCGGCGACTTGTCCGTAATGCTCAATTCCGTTGTGGCCGCACAGCAGGCCCACGATTTTACGTACCGCGGCTGGGAAGTGAAGAGCGAAGGCAACCCGCTGGCCCACACGATCCTGCGCGGGGCGGTCAACAAACACGGCCAGTGCATTCCCAACTACCATTTTGAGGATTTATTCCTGCTCTATGAACTGTACAGCCAGCGCAATTTGAAGAACCCGGCCTGCATCGTAGATGCGAACCATTCCAACTCCAGCAAGAAATACATGGAACAAATCCGTATCTGCAAGGAAGTTCTTCACAGCAGAAAACACGCCCCGGAGATCCGCGGACTGGTCAAAGGCCTGATGATCGAGAGTTACATCGAGCCGGGAAGCCAGAAAGTCGGAGAACACTGTTACGGAAAGTCCATCACGGACCCGTGTCTCGGATGGGAAGATTCCGAACGGCTTCTTTATGAAATCGCAGAAAGCGTCTGATATACAGACAGGCTCTGATACGTCGAAAAATGGTTCCGACGTACCAGGGCCTGTTTTTTATTCACTTTCACGGACGTTTGTGTGACATAAACGACACCTATATACAATTTGGCTAACACTTTACAAAACTTTTATCTTTTTACTGTATATTTTTCAACTTTATTCTTGTAACGTGCAGAAATATATGATAAAATAAACATATAGCTAATATCAAACAATCATATTTGTCATACCTGACTATTTCCTGGAAGAGTATCTCGTTTTTGTTATTCGACGCGCGGATAATCCGCCGTCATCAAAAGGAGGCTGGGATATGCGAACGAAACAAGTAGATATTTATCAGCGCTATACCCCTATCCCCATAGCCGTTTTAATCACTACAGCAAATTGTTTCGACTGCGACATCTATATTGATTATGGCAAATCAAAGGTAAATGTTAAAGACTATGATGAGATGAAAAAAGGGCTGGTAACACAGAACAGGAATTTGTTATTTTCATTCGACGGAAAAGACGAAAAAGCCGCCGAAGGCCGGATTGAGATGTTGTTTCAACCGTAATCCGACAGAAAGGGACTTATATGTCACATACGGAAAGCCAGCAGGAGGGCGATACCTGCAATATGTTATGGAACTGTTCACACCAGATAGTACGGCTGTGCTTTGAATTCCAGAGAACAGCTGTCAGTTACAGAAAGCGAAGTACCTTCCGGATATTCTGAAAAAGCCGCATTCCCGACCGGAAATTTTAATTTCCAGCCGGAAAGCGGCTTCTTTTATGCGATTTCGGGCATTCTGCCCGACACCTCTAATTAATTCCCACCAGTGCGGTAATTCCAAAATAGATAAATACAATAACCCCCAGAACGATCCGGTAATATCCGAAAAATTTAAAATCATGCTTTCTGATATACCCCATCAGGAACTGGATCGCATAGACGGATACCACGAACGCCACAACCATGCCGAGAAGCAGGTAAAAGACCTGCGTCCCCGTAAAATTTAACCCGTATTTGACAATCTTTAAGAGGCTGGCCCCAAACATGACCGGAATTCCCAGGAAAAAGGAGAACTCCGCGGAAGCGCCTCTCGAGCATCCCATGATCATGGCGCCTAAGATGGTAGCGCCGGACCGCGATGTGCCGGGGATGAGGGCCAGAAGCTGGAATAATCCGATATAGAGCGCAGTCTGGTAGGAAATCTGTCCCACCTTCTGCACCTCAAAAACCCTGCTCTTATTCCAGTTCTCCAGAATGATAAAGAGCACGCCGTAGATAATCAGCGTCGCCGCCACCACATATCCGTTCATCAGGTACTGATCCAGGATATCATCGACCAGAAGCCCGACAATGGCCGCCGGCACGCAGGCCAGAATAATCTTAAACCACAGTTCCATGGTCGCCCGCTTCTGAGACGGCTTCTTCTTCGGTGAAAATGGATTCAGTTTGTGGAAATACATGACGACCACCGCCAGAATTGCGCCAAGCTGAATCACCACCAGAAACATATTTTTAAAGTCATCGGGCTGTTTTAAATGGATGATCTCATCCACCAGTATCATATGGCCCGTACTGCTGATGGGAAGCCACTCCGTAAAGCCCTCCACAATCCCCAGCACGATTACTTTCAAAATCTCAATTATACTCATGTCTATTCCTGTCCTCTGTATTCCTATATATTTTCGATTTGCCAGTCTATCGGCTCCAGACCGTTTGCCTCTAAATAAGCGTTCGTCTTGCTGAACGGTTTGCTTCCAAAGAATCCCCGGAATGCTGACAGCGGGCTGGGATGAGGCGCTTCCAGTATGAGATGCTTCGGGTTCGTCAGCATCACCTTCTTGCTCTGCGCCGGACGCCCCCACAGGATAAATACCATCGGGCGATCCTGTTCATTTAAAATCTTAATGGCCGCATCCGTAAATTCCTCCCATCCAATCCCCTGATGGGAGTTGGCCGCATGGGCCCGCACAGTCAAAACCGTGTTTAAGAGCATCACGCCCTGGTCGGCCCATTTTTTTAAATATCCGTTGTTTGGGATGTCGCATCCCAGATCATCGTGTAATTCCTGGTAAATATTCACCAGCGACGGCGGAATATCCACCCCCGGCTTCACCGAGAAGCTGAGTCCGTGGGCCTGTCCATAATTGTGGTACGGATCCTGTCCAAGAATCACCACCTTCACCTTAGAAAGCGGAGTGAACTGGAAAGCGTTGAAAATATCATCCGCGTCAGGAAATACCCGCTTCGTCTCATACTCGTGTTTTACCTTTTTATAAAGTTCCCTGTAGTACGGCTTTTTAAACTCCACACTTAAGGGTTCCAGCCAGTCGTTATCAATTGCACCCATTTTTCGTTCCTCTTCCTGTCTGTATTTCTTATCACATATCTTTCCGCCAGGCCGGCAGCGCGGTTCTCCCCTGCTACAGCCGCATCGGAAGCCCCCGACCTGCAAGATACCGCTTCAGTTCTTTTATCTCCAGTTCCCTGTAGTGGAAAAGGGAAGCCGCCAGCGCCGCATCCGCCTTTCCCTTCGTCAGGGCATTGTAGAAATGTTCCATGGTGCCGGCCCCGCCGGACGCAATCACCGGCACCGAGACGCAGTCCGCAATCACCGCGTTTAACTCATCATCGTACCCGGCCTTCGTCCCGTCGCAGTCCATGCTGGTGAGCAGGATTTCCCCGGCCCCCAGCTTATCGGCCTTCATGGCCCACTCCACCGCGTCGAGTCCGGTGTCGATCCGGCCGCCATTTTTATAGACATTCCAGCCGCTTCCATCTTCTCTTCTCCTGGCGTCAATCGCCACCACCACGCACTGACGGCCGAACTTGTCGGCGGCTGCCGAGATCAGTTCCGGCGTATTGATGGCGGAAGAATTGATGGAAATTTTGTCCGCCCCTTCTCTTAAAAGCATCTTAAAATCGTCGACCGTGCGGATCCCTCCGCCTACGGTAAACGGGATAAATACCGTCTCCGCCACACGGCGCACCATGTCTACCACCGTACTGCGGTTGTCGGAAGACGCGGTAATATCGAGAAATACCAGTTCGTCGGCTCCTGCCTTATCGTAGGCCGCCGCTATCTCCACCGGATCACCGGCGTCCTTCAAGTTCACGAAATTGACGCCCTTCACCACCCGGCCATTATGTACATCCAGGCATGGAATAATTCTCTTAGTCAGCATAGGGCACCTCCTGCGGCAGTTCGATAAAATTCTTCAGGATCGCAAGTCCCGTATCGCCGCTCTTTTCCGGATGAAACTGGCAGCCAAAGAGATTGCCACGCTCCACCGAAGCGTGAAATGGCACCCCGTATTCCGCAAAAGCCGCCACATCCGCCTCTCTCTCCGCTTCTAAATAGAAGGAATGGACAAAATAGACGTAAGCCCCCGATTCCAGCCCCTGATAAAGCCTGGCCCCGGGGCGTATGGAAAGACTGTTCCACCCCATATGAGGCACCTTGAACCCTGGCCTGTCCGGAAACTTGACAATCTTCCCCGGAAGAAGCCCCAGGCCGGGAACGCCGCTGCTCTCCTCGCTGCTGTCAAAAAGAAGCTGGAGTCCGAGACAGATCCCCAGAAACGGAGTGCCGGAAGCAGCCACCTTCCGTATCACCTCCACCAGTCCATACTGATGAAGTTTCTCCATCGCATCCCCGAAGGAACCAACCCCCGGAAGTATCACTTTATCTGCGCAGAGAATCACATCTTTATCCCGGCTTACCGCCGGCTTCTCCCCCAACGCGGTAAGCGCTTTCTCTACGCTTTTCAAATTTCCGGCATCATAATCAATCACCGCTATCATGGACTTCACCTCATTCCGCCTTTTTTCAACATTTTAACACAGGAGATCGGTCAGCACAACAAAATAAATTTAAAGCGTCCTGATAAATTCCACAGAATTCTCCGGAACGGAGACCGCTTTCTCTCTGATTTCTTCAGAAAGCTGCGCAAATTTTCCATGAATCCGGTACATACGCGCCTTCTTATTCACCGCCGCAGTCTTTTCAAAAGGCCAGCGGACGACGGTAGGCGTTCCGAACCCGACGCCCAGTTCCAAAATCACCAGTTTCTTATTCAGCGTCCCTGCCAGCCAGCGGGTATAAGCGTTCCACTGAGGCAGATACCCCTCCTCAATATACTTTTTCGCCTCAATCGTATTCCCCGCCAGCGGCGCGCCGCAGTGAGGACAGATATCCTCCGGAATCTCCCCCGGCTCCCAGATATCCTTCGTACAGCTCTCCGAACACTGCCTCCACGTCACATTTCCGCAAGGCGCTGTAATCCTCTTCCCATCCAGCTTCGACTGAAAAATCACAGCGTCCGTCACAGTCGTAACAACAAAATAGTCCTTCTCCCCGATCAGTTCAAAAAGCTTCCCATAAACCTCGACGGCATCTGGTGTCCTTTCCGCCTTCCACTCTTCCCCAATCCCAATTAAAACTCTCTCACAATCCGCCAAATCCTGCTTCAACTGTTCCCTGATTTCCATGTATCTCAACCTTTCTTAAAATATCCATCAATGATTCAAATTTTTATCCAGCCATTTTAATTTACAAATCTCCCCGCGCCATTATACCTGACTATCTCCCCGCAGAAAAGTCTTTCCCCCACAAATCCTCCCGATGAAAGCTCTCGTTCCCCTCGATTCTGCTTCCATACGGCCTTAGAACTGCCCCAGCCGAAATCATGAACAGAAGCGGTGGGCGGCGGCCCGCCCCCGGCCCTGGCGGCTGACACGGAATTTCTCACCAATCCTTGCAGACCCCCCGCCACCTGTGATATACTAATGCAGAATTAAATCAAAGAATAAGGAAGTAACATTTTTTATGAGTGCAGAGAAATCAAAAAAGAAATGGCCCCTTAAGCCTTCCCCGCTTTTAGGCGCATGTGTGGCCGCGGCAGTACTGGCGCTTCTGCTGGTTGTATATTCGCTCACGAGGCCGGTTCCTATGGCCGGAAGCAAAACCATTACCATTGATGTCATTTACGAAGACGGACAGAAAGACACTTACCAGGTCACCACAGAGGAACAGTATTTAAAAGGCGCAGCCGACCAGATACCGGAGTTGACTTTAGACGGAACTACCACGGAAGAATTCGGACTGATGATCACAGAGGTCAATGGAGTCCGGGCCGATTATCAGTCGGATGGCGCGTACTGGGCCCTGCTTTTAAATGGGGAACCGACTAATTACGGAATCAGTATGCAGCCAATCAAGGACGGCGAGCAGTATGCCATCGTCTACACGCCGGCATCGTAAGCTTATGAGTACAAAAGAACTGGTTTTAGATGCGCTGCTTTCGGCCGTGCTGTTCCTGACACAGGTCAGCCTCTCCTTTCTTCCCAATGTCGAACTGGTGTCGCTGCTTTTAATCCTCTATACCCTGGTATTCCGAAAGCACGTCTGGATTATCCTGTACGTATTCGTCGCGCTGGAAGGACTCGTCTACGGCTTTGGTCCATGGTGGTTTTCCTACCTCTATGTCTGGGCGGTCCTCTGCGCGGCGGCCTTTGTCCTTGGAAAATGGGGCTGCCCGTCCTCTCTGTCCGCGGCCCTGCTTTCCGGTATTTTCGGTATGCTCTTCGGCCTGCTCTGCTCCGTATCGTGGCTGTTTGCAGGCGGCCCCGGCGCGGCGCTGGCCTGGTGGTCCTCGGGTATTCCTTTCGATATCATCCACGGAATCGGCAATTTCGTGCTGGCCCTGATTTTATTTCAACCGCTCTATTCCCTGTTAAACTATTTAAAACGAAATCTGTAAATAAGCAAAGGAGAATTTTCATGGAATCAGCAACTGTAAGATTAAGAAAAGGAGAAGGCCGCGCCTTAAAAGCCGGAGGCCTGTGGATTTACGACAATGAGATCGACACCATCACCGGAATATTTGAAAACGGGGATCTGGTCTTCGTGGAGGATTTTGACGGCTACCCGCTGGGCCACGGATTTATCAATACCAACTCAAAACTGACCGTCCGCATGATGTCCCGCAAAAAGGATGCCGTTATCGACGACGTATTCATCGAAATGAGAGTGAGAAATGCCTGGGAGTACCGGAAAGCCACGGTTGATACCGGAAGCTGCCGGATTATCTTCGGAGAAGCCGATTTCCTGCCCGGAATCATTATTGATAAATTCTCCGATGTCCTTGTGGTGGAGTCCTTAGCGCTGGGAATTGACCGCTTAAAGCCGGTGATCGTGGAGAAGCTGAAGGCAGTCCTCGCAGAAGACGGAATCGCCATCCGCGGCGTCTATGAGCGCAGCGACGCCAAGGTCCGTCTCCAGGAGGGGATGGAACGCTTCAAGGGATTTATCGGAGAGCCATTTGACACGAAGGTCGAGATTGTGGAAAATGGCGTCCGCTATTTAGTCGACGTAAAAGACGGCCAGAAAACCGGATTCTTCCTCGACCAGAAATACAACCGCCTGGCAATCCAGCGCCTCTGTCCCGGCAAACGCGTTCTCGACTGCTTTACCCACACCGGTTCCTTCGCTTTGAATGCCGGTCTTGCCGGCGCCAGCCAGGTTCTCGGCGTGGACGCCTCTGAACTCGGTGTCGCCCAGGCCCGGGAAAACGCGGAATTGAACGGCCTTTCCGACCGGGTTACATTTACGTGCGCCGATGTGTTCGAACTTCTCCCCAGTTTGGAACAGAGCGGAGAAAAGTTCGATGTGGTCATTTTGGACCCGCCTGCGTTCACGAAATCAAGAAATTCCGTCAAAAATGCAGTGAAGGGCTACCGGGAAATCAACCTGCGCGGCATGAAGCTGGTTAAGGACGGCGGTTATCTGGCCACCTGCTCCTGTTCCCACTTCATGACACCGGAACTCTTTACCAAAACCATCCGGGAGGCCGCAGGAAATGTCCACAAACGTCTGCGCCAGGTGGAATACAGAACCCAGGCGCCGGACCACCCGATTCTCTGGTCCGGGGACGAGACTTCTTATTATTTAAAATTCTATATCTTCCAGGTGTGCGACGAAAAGTAACCGGAAAACAATATAAAAACAGAACCAAGGAGGAATCGTACGGTTCCTTCCTGTTTCTGTCTGTGCATCTTACCATGGCAAAAAGGCATCCTGTGGATTTTCCCTTGTTCTTCTAACCTCATTCCCATATAATGAAACCGTAAAATCCCGTGCACAGGATTCAAAACAGCAGTCTGTACACACACCACAGGCCGTTGAAACTAAACGCTTACTGCTCTGAAGGAGAATATTTTTATGAAACTCACACTATACGAGGGACTTCCTGTCCAGGAAACAGAGATTGACATCCGCTGCCGCTCAGTGGATGGGCGGCTGTCCCATCTCATTGACCATATCCGCCAGTATTCTTTTACACTGGAGGGTAAGATCGGGGAGCGTTCCCACTATCTCCCTCTGGAAGAAATCTGTTACATTGATTCCGCAGACGGACGCACCTTTCTTTACAGCGGAAACCAGGTCTATGAAAGCCGTGAGACTCTGGCCGGCCTGGAGAGCAGGCTGGCCGGAACGCCATTTACAAGAATCAGCAAAAACTGCATCTTAAATACCTCCTGGTTAAAAAGCGTATCGCCGCTCTGGAACCACCGCTTAGAAGCGCTGTTAAAAACAGGAGAGAAGCTGATTGTCAGCAGGAATTACATCCCGAAACTCAAACAAAAACTATCATACCAGGAGGAATCTTTATGAAAGTGATTATCAGAACGTATCTGCCTTCCATGGCAATTGTATTTACCATCGTCGTACTTGCAACCATTTTATTCAACCTGGCTGTCGGGCCGTACTACACAGTCTCCAGCGTAACCCTTTTCACTGATTTTGTCATCATTGTCGCGATAGAAGCCGTCGATTACTTCATTTCCATGTTTTCTTTTAAGTCGAAATTCCAGTATCTGGCTGTCAGTTCCCTCCTGGAATACGCCATCGTTCTGGCCGCCTGCGCCGTATTCGTGCCCGGTATCCTGACTCCGGCTGTACTGGCCTTCACATTCGTTGTTTTCTTCGGATGCCAGGTACTCATTCACTCCTATTTTCATACTGTAAGACAGTATGAAGCCGATGAAATCAACCGGATCCTGGCCGGCCTGGAGAAATAGAAGCGTCATAAAGAATAATACGGCGGCAGGAATTTTGATATTTTCCTGCCGCCGTATCTGATTGAAGACGGTGACCTGTGCGCGGAACGTACAGGTTATCGTTTAACGCCATATCGCTCATACTCCTGCTACACGCCGTCAATCCGTCTCTGCATCCTTTTCAGCCTTCTTC
>CAUEKH010000009.1 GCA_959018155.1 uncultured Hungatella sp. | reverse complement strand
CCGGGTCGAAAACAGGAGGCCGCCAAGGCTGATGTCTACCAGCTGAACCTTCAGACCGTTATAATCTCTCGACTCCTCATCATCTTCCAGTAAATCGTCTCCCCGCATACAGTTGTAGATCACACCGGTGTCCCTCGTACTGATCCGAAAATACTCCCGGCGCTCATCGTTGGTCGCCTCATTTAAATCAATGATACGGGCCAGCTTCGGGGATGAGAGGTAAACGCGGCCAATCAGCACCCGGAACCCATACTGCGTATTGTAGATTTCTATTTTTACAAGAAGATTGTACGGAATGGAAGGAAGTTCGTTCCGCGAACTGCTGATATCGATGTAATTCTTTCCAATCCTGTGTAACGTTCCCATCGTTATCAAATCATTATTTTTAGCCTTGATTACACAGGATGAACCCACGTATCCATCCACCAAATCAACCATAACATTTACCTCCAGTCATCAAATCCCACTTCTTCAGTCATTTCTTTTGTCATCCTGGCCCGAGGGCCCATCTTTTCGGTTTCTATCGCTCTTCCGCCCCGATGCAGACGCCAGGCTGGTCCGCATCCGGCTGGTTGTCTGGGTCTTTTCCACTGTCTCCAGACCTTTAATCTGGGCCGACGCCTCAATCAGCTTACAGTAAATGGCTGCCACCACCTCATACAGTTCCACCGGTATGTTGCTTCCGACCTCCAGCATACACAGCAGCGACGCGGCGCTGTCGTCCTTAAATACGGGAATCCCTTTTTTCTCCGCGATATCAATGATGTGTTCCGCGACGGTTCCGTATCCCGAGGCAATGACGACCGGGGAGGCGTCCTCCTCCGCGTTATATTTTAATGCAACCGCTTTGTTTTTCTTATATTTTGACATCGACACCCGTCCTCCTGTATGGAAGATTTTTGAACACGTCCATCAGGGAACGGATATGATCCAGACGGCCTACTTCCACTTCTGCGGCGCGGTATCCGTGTTCTTCCATGATTTTCTTAAAATCCTGGTTCATTTTCTCAAAAACAGGAATATACGATTCCGGGCAGAACAGGGAAAACCACATATCTTTCCCGGCTACCTTAAATTCCGCCTCCATCTGGCCGATTCCCGGAATGTCAAACGTTATCAGCACATGAACTCTGTCCCCGGCGTCCTGCTGCCCCGCAGAGCCGTCTTCATCCTTCGGGTCGATCCACAGTTCGGAAAATGCCTTCATCCCATGGTAGTCCACGGGAATCACGAAATGGAGCAGAGGCGTGTAGTTGCATGGGGAAGAGAGAAGGCTCGTTATTATTTTATCAATCTTTTCCCCATTTAAGCTGTTCATCGGAGTTTCCTGGTCCTGTTTACTGATTATTTCCGCCAGGGTGTCCATGATGCGGGAACGGTTCGCCGCGTGTTCCGGCGTCTGAAAACCGGCTAAATATTCCCGAGTCAGTTTTCGCAGCATTTCCTTGTCTTCCCGGTTATCCACATGGATAAGAAGGTTCAAAAGGGCTTCCTGCAAATACGCGTCATTGTCCTGATACCGTGACATATTGTAGAAAATATTTGGCAGTACCCGGGCGGTCTGAGGGCTGTATAGAACACTGTTTTCCAGTTCAGAAAGCGCTGCCTGAATTTCCGGCTTTAAAGTCTCGAAAGATTCGGCGCGGGCGTCTTCTCCGGCTTCCGCACCTCCCCGTCCCGGCGCCAGACCCTGAAATTCGGCAATGACATTTCTCACCCTTTCCGCCAGACTGGCAAACTCGCCGGCCAGCGTCCGGCTTCCGGCAAGCTGATCCGCCAGATACTCCAGGCTGTTGGCCACGGAATCCAGAACATCCTGCCTCGACACCGCGCCGTTGACTGCTTTTAAGAACTCTGCCATTTCCAGACGGATTTCCGGCTTCGCATAGTATAAATCCCGCAGGAAATCGAAAAGCCGGCCCTTAAAAAGGGTTGAGGCGTACTCCTGATCCACCATTTCCTCGACAATATTTTCGGGAGAGATTAACAGAGCGTTAAACAGCTGGCGGATTTCCTGGGTCATTGTCGTGTTGTTGACTGGAAGGAGGTTGATAATCTCCTCCAGCAAATCAATATTTTTCAGATAGTTGACGGTCACAGCCGGATCCTTTAAAAGGTTCATGAGGGTGGCCGCGCCGGTTTCCTTCTGGAATACATTATGCTGGGCCAGAAGGGAACTTCCCGGTGGATTCTTCGTGATATGCCGGATTTCCTGCATATCAAATGGGACCGACGGGTCTTTCTGCGCCCTGTCAGGCTGAATGATGTTCTTATTGATGACAGGAGACGTCACCCGTAATATGTCTGCCATTATCGAATCCCTTTCCTGATTTCTCCGTCAAGATAATAGAAGGAACAGCTCTCCTCCCGCTGTGCAATCGTCATCTTGCAGTCGCCGATATTGATAATCGTGCCCGGGTGAACCTCGGCGGCAGTCAGACGCGCTTTGCCGACCTCCCGAAGCTGTCTGGCAAGGTCGGTGACCTGCTGCTTTAACTTCTTTTCCTTCAGCATATTGATGGGAGTCTCCAGCTTCAGGGCGGTCAGGCGCTCTTTCTGCCTCGGGGTGATGGTACCATCCTTTAATTTTCCGGTTAAATATGTAATGTCCTTGGCCGTTTCCGTCTGCTTTTTCGTGGCAGTCACCAGCTCCCCGCTGATTTTCTCCACTTCCTCCATCAGCTGTGGCGTCATTCCCAGGGTCACGGTTGTGGTGATATGGCTCGGCGCTCCAACTGTCCTCACATTCATATGATTGTATACGGCACAGCTTCCTCCGATAAATGCCCCTCGCTTTCCGATGAGCGTCAGGTTATGGCCGCAGGAAACGTCTGAGTTGATGATATACTCGGCCTGGATATCATTTTTCGCGTAAATCGTGCAGTCCTCTAAGAATTTGGCTGTGATATTTTCTTCTGCCTCCAGAACGCCGCTCTTCATTCCCCGCATTCCCTTGTGAAGGAGAATGCTTCCGCCGGCCTTTAATACCGCGCCTTCCACGATTCCCATGACTGTGATATCTCCCCTGGCTTTTACCGTATATCCTTCAAATACATCGCCGTGTATGGTGACGCTTCCCGTAAAATCAATATTTCCTACGGAGTTATCCACATTTCCGGCTACGGAAAATACATTTTCCACATGGAAACGTCCCTGGCGGAAGGTTAAATTTCCTTCACAGGCGGTGAGAAGGCGGTCACGCTCCGGGGAGTATATGACATTTTTCCCCTGGGGAATGGGTGGCATGGTGCCGTTCTTCCCTCTGATCGGCTGGCCGTACACATCAGTGCCGTCCGACGGCTCGGTAGGCATGGTAAGTTCGCAGACTACCTCCCCCTTCTTTACATTGTGGATTAAATTCAGACTCTTGAAATCAATTCCGCCGTTTTCTTTGGTGGCGTACTTTATTTTGGCTTCCCGCGGGAAATAGTCTTTAATCCTGCCGTCTTCCCCGTCGATGGGGGGCGTCCCGTTTGCTGCTACAAACATCTGGCGGTACTGCTTCTTTTCCACCATCAGACGAATCTTCTCTTCATCGATCCCATAGATGATGTGGTCCGCTTCCAGAGCCTGGAAAACCCGGTCTTCGGTGATGTCTTCTCCGCCGCCGGTCGGCTCGAGAAGCATCATGGAAACGCTCATTTTATCATTCGATACTGTCAGATCTACCGACGCGTCCCGGTATTCCTCGCGGGCGGCTTCGGCTGTCTTTTCCTCCTCCGGATTTCCCTCTTCATCCGCCTCCGGTTCGTCTGTATCTTCATCTTTTAAATCTCTCAGAAGTTTCTCTTTGCGGCGGCGCTCTTCCTCATTCCAGTCTTCCACCGTCTCTATCCGGTGATCCTGGGGCGAGAGTTGCCGCTGTAGTTCGGCGGCAGACTGCGCTTCCGGATTTCCGGAGGTATTCCACTGGCGTACGGTGCCAGACGCATCTTCCGGATTCCCGGAAACATTCCGCTGGCGTACGGCACCAGACGCATCTTCTGGATTCCCGGAGGTATTCCGCTGGCGCACAGCGCCAGACGCATCTTCCGAATTCCCGAAGGTATTCCGCTGACGCACGAAACCAGACGCATCTTCCGAATTTCCGGAGGCATTCCGCTGGCGTACGGCACCAAACGCATCTTCCCGATTCCCGGAGGTATTCCGCTGGCGCACACCGCCAGACGCATCTTCCAGACTCCCGGAAGTCCTCTGCCGGCGTTCAGCGGCAGACTCCTCCTCCACATTCCCGGAATCCTCCCGCGTCCCTTCTCCCTCGCGTTCCTCCCCGGCAATCCTCTCTTTTGCGTCTTCCTCACTATTCTCTTCTGAATCATCTAAAAATTTTGAAAACAGACTGTAAATCAGGCTCTTATCATTCATGGGAATCCTCCCCTTACCAATGCTCTTCTGTCAATTTTACCATTCCCTCGAACAAAAGTGAAGATGCCTCCTTTAACGGAGATTATTAATCATTTCTTCCATCTCATCCGCAGTTGTGACAATCCGGCTGTTCAGCTGGAAAGCCCTCTGGGCCTGCAGCAGATTTATCATTTCCGTAGGGATATACGTGCTGGACATCTCCAGTTTTCCCGAAAGGAGCCTGCTGCCCTTCTCTCCCTCTTCCAAATCATCGATCGGCATCCACTCTCCGGAAGCCGTTCCGGTGCGGTATAAATTTTTGCCAAATGGCACGAGTCCGTCCGGGTTCTCACAGGTGTAGAGTCCGATTCTCTCTGAAAGATTGTCGAGATCCATCTCATTGGACTCCACCTCTTTCCCGTGAGTATCGATCACCCTTTTGTGCTCTAACTCGATCCGATCCCCGTCCCGGCTGATCACGTAGCGGCCCTCCCTCGTTGTCAGAAAATTGCCATCCTCTGTGGCGGATATCTGGAATGAGCCATCCCGGGTATACCCGAAATCGCCTTCCTCCGACTCTTCTTCGTCCAACTCCACCGCGAAATACGCATTTCCGAGTATGGCAAAATCAAGCTTTCTCCCCGTAGTCTCAAAAATCCCCTGTTCAAACACCGTCTCCGCCCCGTTCGTCTTCACGCCGTGGCCCACCATCTGATCCGCGCTCTTAACGTCCAGTTCCGTATAAATCAAATCGTCAAAGGAACTTCTTAAGGGCTTATAACCGGTGGTGTTGACATTTGCCATGTTGTTGGCAGTCACATCCAGTTCCGACTGAAATGCCCGCATGGCGGAAACCGCTGTATAATACGATAGATTCATTTCTTCCCCTCCTACAGCTTCCCGATCTCAGAAGCTGACTTCTGGTTCATCTGGTCGATGATGGTCAGCGCCCGGCTGCACGACTGAAACGCCCGTTCCATCTCCATGGCCCGCGTCATCTCAGAGTTCAGATCCACGCCCGACTCCTCCAGCTGCCCCTGGTAAACCTCAGGATACACCTGCTCCAGCAAAACACCGTTCCCGGCCCCGTACGTTCCGTTATCGTAAAAGGTCAGATTGTCATAATTATCCGGCTTTACAATCTGAATCTGATCCAGCTGCCCCTCTTCATTATCGTAGAGAATGCCATCTTTCCCGACTTTAAATCCATTTTCGTCAATTACGACAGGGCCGCCGTCGCCCATCACCTGGCCAACGCCCGGAAGGATTAAATTTCCTTCCTCATCCCTGGTAAAATGGCCGTTTCTCGTCAAAAACTGGTTTTCCTCTCCCTGGATCACGAAAAAACCGTCGCCAGAGATAGCCAGGTCGTACGTCTTTCCGGTCTCTACGAGAGCGCCCTGCTTATGGCTCGTCATCTCGCCTGCAGAGACTGAGATCGTAGAACCGCCGCCAAGGCCCGTGGTTCTCCCATTCATCTGCCGCACCAGTTCTTCATCAAATGTGGTCTTGATAAGACGTTTCGGCCGGTAGCCGCTGGTCTTGACATTCGCCACATTGTTGGCCGCCACGTTTAAGGCTCTCTGATTCATCAGCACGCCGGAAGCGGCTGTATAAAATCCTCCAAACATGTTTCAACCTCTCATATATTCTTCCAGGCTGTCCTTTAATTTCCGGACCGCCTTCGTGTGAATCTGGCATACCCGGGACTGGCCGATCCCCATAACCTCGGCAATCTCCGAATATTTCAGTTCCTCATAATAGTACAGCGTGATGACAAGCCGTTCTTTTTCCCCCAGCCCGTTAATCGCGTCTGCAAGTGTCTTCTTTAATTCTTTGTAAAACAGGCTCTCCTCCGGTTTGATTGCAATATCAGAGGTTTCCAGTTCCCCCTTCGCCACCATGCCCGTCATGTCCTGCAAGACCGTCTCAAATGACAGGACAGCCGCGTGGTTCATGTATCGTAGGTGGCTCTCCACCTTCTCGGCCGGCAGATTTAAGTAATCCGCCACCTCTGCCACATCCGGCTCCCTCATTTTTTCGTGAGACAGCAGTGAGTATGCCTCTTCTACCTTCTTCTGGAAGCTGCGCGCCCGGTGAGGGACCCAGTCCTGGCTCCTGATATAGTCAAGCATAGCCCCCCGCACCCGGATAAATGCGTACGTCTCAAACTGTGCTCCCTTTGTCTCGTCATACCGTTCGAGACACTCCATCAGCGCCAGCACCCCCTGGTCGACCAGATCCTCCTGTTCCAGGGAACTGCCGGCCATACTGCGAAGCTGTGCAGCTGCCGAACGGACAATGGGCAGATAGCGGACGATCAGTCTGTTGCGCAGTTCCTGGCTTCCGCTCTTCTGGCAGGCCCTGATCTGGGCTCTGCCCTCTTCCCGGTCGTATTCCTGCCGGTCGTATTCCCGCCGGTTGTCTCTTTGCCGGCTGTCTCTTTGCCGGCTGTCCACCAGCCCGCCTGCCTCTTCCGTCTGCATAACTCTTTACCTCTGGCCCAGGGCGATATTGCCCAGAGCCTGTATCTGTATGTTATTATCAATCTCACTGAATGATACGACTGTAACATTCGGATAAAACTGGTCAATCAGTTTCTTAAAATAAACCCTTACCACCGGCGATGTGAGCACAATCGGCTCATTGACCAAGTCCTTAATCTTGTTCAGTTCCGCGGTGGCGGAAGTGACGATGCCCTGGATTGCCGTCGGCTCAAGCGCCAGATACGAACCCGTCTCCATTTTCTTCACAGAGGCCATAATCATATTTTCAATCTTGTCATCCAGGCTTAAAACCTTCATCTGGCCCGCCTCTGAGAAGCGGTGGGAAATCGTCCGTTTTAACGCCTGTCGGACGTATTCTGTCAGCATGTCGGTATCCTTAATCTGACTGCCATAATCGCTTAACGTCTCCACGATAGTCTCCATATCGCGGATCGGAATGCCTTCCCTCAGTAAATTGGAAAGCACCTTCTGCAGTTCTCCCACGGTAATAATGGCCGGGATGGTATCTTCCACAATGCTGGAATTCGTCTTTTTCAGCGTCTCCAGTAAGTTGTTGACCTCCTGACGGTTTAAAAGTTCATGTAAATGAGCCTTCACCACCTCAGATAAATGGGTGATAACCACGGAAGTCGGGTCAATCAGCGTGTATCCGGCAAGTTCAGCCTGAATCTTCTTGTCCTCGCTGATCCATTTTGCCGGAATGTGGAAAGCCGGGTCAATGGTGTCGATTCCCGGGATATCGTCCGCGTCCCCGCCTGGAGGCAGAGCCAGATAGTGATCCATCAGAATATCGCCGCGGGCCACTTCCTCGCCCTTTAAAAGGATGCTGTACTGGTTCGGATTCAGCTGCCCGCTGTCCTTGATGCGGACCGACGGAATTACAAATCCCATATCGAGGGCCATCTGTTTCCGGAACATGACAACCCGGTCAATAAAGTTGCCGCCGTTGCTCTCATCCGCCAGCGGAATCAAGCTGTAGCCAAATTCCATTTCAATCTGTTCCACGGTCAGCAGACCGTATACATTTTCAATATTTTTATAAAAGGAAGCCTCACTGGTGACTTCCGTCTCCACGTAATTTTCCGCGGTCTCCTCCACAATACTTTTCTGGCGTTTTAAGAGGTAATAGCCGCCTCCCACCATAACGAGGGAAACCATGAGAATCTGCGGCACCGGAAACCCCGGTATCAGACAGAGGCAGGCAGCCGCACCGCCGGCCGTCATTAACACCTTTGGCTGTGCCAGAAACTGCTCTGTCAAATCCTCGCTTAAGCTGTTCTCCGACGCGGACCGCGTCACCACCATACCCGTTGCCACCGAGATGAGCAGCGCCGGAATCTGGGATACCAGGCCATCACCGATGGTGGAGGTCGTATAAATCTGCATGATTTCCGAGATACTTCCCTGCCCGTTCATCATGCCGACCACAATTCCGCCCAGGAAATTGATGACCGTGATAATAATGGAAATGATCGCGTCGCCCTTTACGAACTTCGTCGCACCATCCATGGATCCGAAGAAGTCGGCTTCCCGCTGTATCTTGGAACGCCGCTCTTTCGCCTGCTGCTCATCGATCAGCCCGCTGTTTAAATCAGCATCAATGGCCATCTGCTTTCCCGGCATGGCGTCCAGAGTAAATCTGGCCGCTACCTCAGCCACACGCTCGGAACCTTTCGTGATAACGATAAACTGCACCAGGACGATGATTAAGAAAATAATAAAACCGATGACCGGATTTCCCCGGATTACAAACTGTCCGAAGGTCTTAACCACCTGACCGGCATAGCCATTGTCAAACAGGATCTTTCTCGTCGACGAGATATTAAGCCCCAGCCGGAACAGCGTCGTCACCAGCAAAAGGGATGGGAACACGGAAAATTCCAGAGTCTCCCGGATGTACATCGTCATGACAAGGATCAGCAGCGACAATGTGATATTCAGTATAAATAAAAAGTCCAGTATGGGCGTCGGCAGCGGGATCAGAATCAGAAAAATGATTCCGATAACACCGGCCGTCACGAGGATATTAAACCGTTTCAAATTTATTCACCATTTCCAATAATACTTCTTGTGTTGATTATCTCGCTGATGCGCACCCCGAAGTTGTCGTCGATCACCACAACCTCCCCGCGGGCTATCAGCTGTCCGTTGACGATGATATCCACCGGCGCATCTGCCTGTTTGTCCAGTTCTACCACCGTGCCGTTGTTGAAATTCAGAACGTCTTTCAGACGCCGCCTCGTCTTTCCGATTTCCACGGAAACGTTTAAGGGGACATCCATGATGAGGCCAAGATTCTCGCTGATGCCCTGACGCGCCTGGCCGGAAGTCCATGAATCGGCGACGCCATTTGCCGCGCCGTGGAGTGTGCCGGCTGCGAATGTTCCGGATGGATTTAAGCCAGGGATGCCCTGCCCGGATCCGGCCGGACCTGTCAGAACACCTGACCTGCCAGCAAGACCGGAGGGTCCTCCTGACGCTCCGGCGTTTCCGCCTGCATAGCCATTCTGGCCCGCAAGGCCGCCGGTTCCGCCATTATACCCGTTCTGGCCAGCCAGACCGCCAGTTCCTCCTGCATAGCCGTTCTGGCCAGCAAGGCCGCTGGTTCCGCCAACATAGCCGTTCTGACCTGCCATGCCGCCAGTTCCTCCTACATAACCGTTCTGGCCAGCAAGGCCGCCAGTTCCTCCTGCATAACCGCTCTGGCCAGCAAGGCCGCCAGTTCCTCCTGCATAGCCGTTCTGTCCCGCCAGATTACCGTTTCCTCCAACATACCCGTTCTGACCCGCGTTTCCTCCCGGTGCTATGCCATTTCCACCAGCATACCCGTTCTGTCCCGCCAGCCCGCCATTCCTGCCGCCTGAACCGACAATCAGTGCCTCTTCCGCCTTCTTCGCTTCCTCCAGCGCCCTGGCCTCCGCTTCCTTCTTTGCCTCTATCTCCTGCAGAATGCTGTCCTCGGCTGTGGCCGAGATACATTCTAAGAACTCCGACTCCACCATATCCTTAATCCTGATATGGTAATGCACCACCGTCGTTTTCGAGTCGGACGCCTCGCCAATGATTGGCGCCAGATTCTGCCTGCCGTCAGACAGGGAAAGCTTACACTCAGAAGCCTCCATGGTGTCACCCAGGTACTGTGCCATCGCGCCGACAGCTGCCTGTACCATCTGGTTCATCAGTTCCGTGGCCGCGCTCATGGCCACCTCATCAAACTCAAAATCCGGGTCGGGAAGGTCGTCAATTCCCATCAGTTCATTTAAAAATGCCTGCATATCCCGCTGACGCAGGATAAGGACCGTATCCCCGGCCACATTCGACGTCAGACAGCTTCTCACGAAAATGGCCGGCTCCAGGATGCTGTACTCCACCTCCCGCACCGTCATCTCCGTCACCTTCGGGTCGTAAATCTCAATATCCGTCTTCAGTATGGAAGAGAGGCTCTTCCCCGCCGCCTCAGCATGAAGCCTCATCAGTTCATCAAATACTTCCCGGTCAGTGGCCGCTTCAGTCTTCTGGCTTTCCATTTCCTTTGCCATCGTCGTACGCTCCTTTTACTCTTCGTTCTTCTTCTTTTTCCGCTTTCCGAATTTCTTCTTCTCCGGTTTCTCTGAATCCTCTGATAAACCAGCCTCTTCCTTTTTCTTGCGGGTAGCCGGCAGCAGCTTATACAGCTTCTCTTCAATAAATTTCGGATTCTCGCCCTCCTGGATTGCCAGGACGCCTTCCATCACCAGTTGTTTACATAAAAATTCTTCATCGTGTCTCGCCTTCAGCTTGCTCGCCACCGGAAGACATATTATATTGGCCAGCAGAGAGCCGTACAGCGTCGTAATTAACGCCGTCGCCATACCCTTTGCCAGCGCATCCACATCGGCCATATTTCCCAGCATCAGGATTAAGCCGACCAGCGTACCAATCATACCGAAGGCCGGCGCGTAACTGGCCGCCTTCTCATAAAATCCACGGTCCAGAGCGTGGCGCTCATCAAGCTGCTCCAGTTCCGTCTCCATGACCTGCCGGACCTTCTCTGAATCTACGGAGTCTACTACCAGAAGCAGGCTGTTATGTAAAAACGGCTCATCAATCTCGCTCAGCTTATCCTCCAGTGACAGAAGCCCCTTCATACGGGCCTCCGTAGCCAGTTCCACAATCTGGCCTATCGACTGCTCCGGGTCGAACTTATACGGCCGGAATATGATTTTTAAATGTTTTCCAATCTTCTTAAATGCCCCCGACGGGAACGACAGCATCATAACGCCGATCGTACCGCCGATGGTGATCGCCATACTCGGCACATCCACAAATGCCTTCAGATTGGTAAATACAAACCGCATCGCCTCCTGGTCAAACGCCATACCGAAAATGACGAGTGCGATTGCCATAATTAACCCGAGAATTGACATGAAATCCATAACCGTCTACACCTTTTCCTAAACCTTTCCTTATCTTTCTGTGCTTCCTTCCGGCGTGCCCGTGCCCGCGCCCGCCCCCCTGATCTGGTCAAACAAATCACTGAAGGTCTTTCTGCGGAACGCGGCCACCCGTTCGACCACTTCTTCCTTCGATTCCCTCACAATCAGGTGCTTCCCGTTGGTCAGCAGAATGGTGGTATCGGGATTCTCCATAATCATCTCGATCAAATCCGAATTCAGCACGAATTCTTCCCCGTTGAGTTTACTCAGTACAATCACGATACCACCCTGGCCTTTCGTCTTTTAATGCCTTATCGCTTTAAGTTTACAAGTTCTTCCAGTATGGAGTCTGATACAGTTATGATTCTGGAGTTGGCCTGGAACCCTCTCTGGGTGACAATCATATCGGAAAATTCCGTTGACATGTCAACATTTGACATCTCCAGAGCCGAAGTCTTTAACATACCCGTGCCGCCCTCACCCGCCTGGCAGGCTTTCGCCTCGCCGGAGTTGGAAGTAGCCTGGAAATAGGAATTACCCACTTCCTCCAGACCGTACGGGTTCTCAAATGTTACCAGGTCAATCCGCCCGATCTGGATCTTTCCCAGATCCGGGTGAGTCGCCTCGATCACACCGTTGCTCAAAATCGCTACCGATGCGCCAGAGAGTGACATGGCTCCGCCCTCTGTCCCCTCTTTTAACGTAAATGTGCTCTGTCCCAGTCCCATCTGCCTTGAATCCGTAGCCGGTGTGATGGTTCCCACATTCGTCTGCGGTTTAAATGCCGCATTCGTTGAATTTGTCGCCTCTATTTTATCTGCCGGAGACAGCGCGTCATAGATACCCTGAATCGCAGAAAAGCCCGGATGGGATACTTCAATATACTGGCCGGCCGTCTCCCCCGAATTATTGGCTGAATCTGCCGTCTCTGTCAGCCATACGGTGTTGGCTGAAGTACTGGTATCATTGATCACTCCCTGGAAGGTTCTCGTCTTTCCGTCTTTTTCAACAGTAGCTGTCACATGCCATGCGGAAGGTTTGCCATCCGTTCCCGGAACCAGTTCCGCGGAATAGCTGATGTTCCCTTCTGCCGTACATTTTGGATCCGTACTCATACCTGCCGGTTTCAGCCAGCCGAAGATACCGTTAGCCGTATCGGTGGAATTTTTAAATTTCTGTTCTCCTAAAATCACATCGAAGTTATCGCCAATCAGTTCTTCCCCGGTTAAATTGCTGCCGGAAACCTTATCCGCAGGAACAGCGGAAATAGTAAAATCACCGGCCGGATGGGCCTTTCCTCCATTTCCCCGCGTGATGGCGCTGTTGACCTTTGCGTTAAAGTCCGCCAGGTTATCAAACACAGCATGTTTGTTGACACGCACCGTGATACTCGACGTCTTGATATCCGATGGCTTCACCAGCACATCCGCGCCGTCGGGAAGCCCCTCATCCAGTTCAAAGGAAATGGATACATTGGCGTCGCCCGTGGCATTCTGGGAGGTGATGGTAAAATCGATCCCGTTGATGGTCTGCGTCGCGCTGGCCTTCGAGTTCGTCTGCGACGGGATATTCAAATGAATTTTATCAGAAGCCGGTGCCTTTCCCAGCGGATCGCCGGATACGCCGAGGACGGTATAACCGTTGGCGTCCACCAGATTGCCGCTGTTGGAGTCCAGCATTAAGTTGCCGGCTCTCGTATAGAAAATATTTCCGTCTGCGTCCATAACCTGGAAGAATCCCTCGCCCGTGATCGCCACGTCCATAGGCCTTCCGGTAGACTGTAACGACGACCGGCCCATATCGAGGTCGATTCCCGCAAGCTGTGCGCCGTATCCGACCTGGCTCGCGTTCGTACCGCCTCTGTTGTTGTCGCCGCCTGTGGCATTTTGCAGCGTCTGATAAAAGACGTCCTGAAAACGCGCACGGCTCGACTTAAATCCGTATGTATTAATGTTGGCAATATTATTGCCGATGACATCCAGCTTTGTCTGATGTGCTTTCATACCGGACACTGCAGAATATAATGATCTTAACATATGAAGTTCTCCTTTTCCACCGCCTTACCCGTCCGTCGTTCGGGGTAAGAATAGCCTCCAAAAGGACCGGCTATACCATTACGGTTCCATCAATATTTGTGAAAACAGTGCCTTTTAAACTGTCTTCATTTACAACAGTTACAACCTTGTTGTTCTTAACATTTACGACAAATGCTGTCGAATCCATGAGAATCAGCGGTGCCTTCAAACCCTTCTGCTCCGCCATCTTCACCCCCTCATTGAGACGCTCCAGCCTTCCCGATGAAATGTCCACATTTCTTTCCATCACCCGCTCCATGGCGTGCCTGGAAAATGAAACCTGGCTTTCTTCCTTTAATTTCTGCTCCAGCAGTTCTTTAAACGCGCTGTCGCCGCCTTCACTCTTTTGTCTGTTTTTCTGTGCTTCCAACGGGTTTCCCGTATAAATGGGGGTATGAAGCATCTTATTGTATAAAATGGAATTGGAATCCATGTCCTACCTCCTGTCTGCTGCGGGATTTCACATTTTCTTAAGTCTCATCCGGGCCTTTTTCATTCGCATCTTCCGGCGGTGTCTCTTCTTCCTCTCCCGGCTTCTGCTCATTTCCTGCCGCCGCTTCCGCCTTGATTTCCATAATCTCATCCATATCGTAGGACTCGCCTGCCACATAAATCACGAATTTTCCATCCAGGAGAGAAACCTTGTCCACCATGCCTGTCGTCTTCTTCAAATCACCTGCAACGGTAAATTTTGCCGCTGTCACAGTCTTTCCCACCAAAGAAGTCACATAGGTGCTCTTGGCGTTATACGCCATCTCCTCCATCTGCTGCATGGTAGAAATCTGCGCCAGCTGAGTGATGTACTGAGTATCATCCATCGGATTCATAAAATCCTGATTTTTCAGCTGTGCAACCATCAGTGTCAGGAAATCTTCCATGGAAACGTTCTTATCCGACGGATCCCCGAACACGGCATCGATTACATCGCCGCTTCCCGAAGTCCCATCCGCGCCTTCCGTCTTATCGCCGTCGTCATTTCCCGGTTTACCGCTTTCTTCTCCGGCCCTTCCTGATGCACCCAGCCGGGATCCGGACGCGTTTCCCGAAGGCGTGCTTCTGGAATTCTGCGACGCCATGGCACTGAAATAAGCGCCCGTATAATCTGGTAACTGTACTGCCATATCGCTCCTTTCTCTCTTACACGTAGGTGAAGAGCCGTCCCGTCTGGCCTTCTGCCGGTACCACCTCTTCTGTCAACAGGTCCTCGTCGCTTTCCGTCCGTCTGTTTCCGTCAAAATGGCGGCTCTGCTCCGCAGAACTCTCCCGCTGCTGGTACATCTCCTGCCCGAATCCGGCAAATTCCATGCCGCCCTGGCTGTTGTGATATACCTCCTCCACCTCTGCGTGAAGCGGTTCCAGCATCTCCTTTAAGTTCATCATCTGACTGTTAATCAGTTTCTCCGTCTCCGGGCTGGAGGCCCCAATCCGCACTCCCGTCCGCTCTCCGGCCGACGTTAAATGGATCACGATTTCGCCTAAACCCTCCGGTTTCAGCTTGATTGTAAACTCCTGAAGTTCCCGTTTCAGACCATTTTCCAGACCGGCCTTCAGCTGTTCTGCCACCGGTACCCCGATCGGCTCCCCGGTTCCTTCTTCCAGGGCTCCCGCTTTCGCGCCGTCTATTCCCATCGCGCTGCGCCCCGTACCGATTGCCAGACGGTTCATAAAACCTGCTTCCTGGCCTTTCGTCTGCCGTTTCAGTTCCTCCAGAATCCGGTTGTCCGTTTCCGGCCCCTTTGCCTCTTCAAAAGCCGTCCTTTTCCCGTCGTCATGAGTCATGGCCCGAAGCTGTTCCGCCTGATATTTTACCATCTCCGAAAATGTTTCCTTTTCTCCTTCGCCTCCGGAAGCCGTCCCGGAACTCTCCTGCTTCGATACGCTCTCCGCATTCAGATTTCGATATAACTCTGATATTCCCTGGTCTTTCCCCGAGCCGCCAGCCAGGTCCTCCGGCCGCAGTTCTTTCCTCTCTGCTCCGGCTGCTTTGCCGTCTTCGGCTAAAACACGAAAACCGCCGTCGCCGGTCGCCATCTGTGCCGTCCCGGCCGCCATCTCTTCCAGAGTCAGATTAACCTCCGCTGTAGAAATGATATCCGGGCTTTCCGTGGACTGAACTGCACCTGCTGCATCGAATATACTTCCCGCCCCCATCAGGGTGTCCATGGAAGCTGCCGCCTGCATGGCTTCCGGAACCAGAATCGCTCCTTCGCCGCCCGGCTCTTCAACTGCCGGTAAATCCTGAATCGCTTCTCTGCCGCCGGCCTCCACATCTGCCGCAACCTCCGGTTGAAAGTTATCTTCCGGCGCGACCACTTCTACTGCTGCGGCTGCCGCGGCGCTCTCGCTGATTTTTCCGCTGTCCGCCGCCAAACCGCGGCTTCTGCTGTCGCGGCTGTCCCGCTTCCTGTCGGCCGTCTGCCTGTCCCTGTCGGCCGTCTGCCTGCTTTCCCGGGCGGTTCTGTCGTTTACCCATTCTCTTTTCCGGGTATCTGACAGCCGGTTATCTGCCATCCGGTTGTCCGCCGTCTGACTCCCCGCCAGGCTCTCATTTAGCACCGATTTCCAGGTATCGGAAAAATCTGTATTTCCGGATTTTTTGCCATTTCTCGACGTTTCTGCGCCTCCCGCCTGATGAAACCAGGCGTTTTTTGTCTTTATGCCTGTATCCACACTCATCTCTTTCACCACCTTTCCGCTGTGACATATTTATATGGAATCACCACGCCGCACAAATTCTCCAGCTACGTGTTCCGCAATCGTATCCTGCTGTTCCTTTGCTTCGCCGTGATGGTATTCCTCTAATTGTTTCTCCTTCAGCTTTTCCAGCTTCTTTACTTCCTGTGACGCCTCCGTCACCACCCTGCGCTGCCGTTCCACCCGCTCCTGCGCTCTCGCAATCCCGTCTTGAATCTCCGACAGCTGACTTCTCGCGCTCTCCAAAATGGAGTAACACGATTTCAAGACAAATATTGTCGTCCCGGCGGCTTCCCGCCTCACAATTTCCTCCTGAATGGAAGTGATCTTCTCTTCCATCGCCTCCCTGCGGCTCTCCAGCAAATCCCGCTCCGCAGTTACGCGGCTCAATACTCCCTTTTCCTTATCTAAGTTCTGTTCCTGGAAAGTAAGCATCCGCTCCAGGGAAAATGTGAATTTTTTCATACGACACCTACTCCGTCAGTTTAATCATTCGGATTACCGATTCCTCCAGCGAGAAACTCTCATCCGTCTTCTGCTGCAGAAATTCATAGATTGCATCAATCTTCTCCAGGGCGTTGTCAAGCTCCCGGTTCGTTCCCTTCTTGTAAGCGCCGATAGAAACCAGGTCAATATTGCTCTCATAGACCGACAGCAGTTTTCGTATCTTTCCCGCCGCCTCCTTGTGCTCCGGTGTCACGATATCGTTCATCAGACGGCTGACACTGGATAAAATATCAATGGCTGGGTAACGGTTCTTCGCCGCCACCTTCCTCGACAGCATGATGTGGCCGTCGATAATACCGCGGACCGTATCGGATACCGGCTCATTGGCGTCATCGCCCTCCACCAGCACCGTATAGATGCCCGTGATGGAACCCGTCTCAAAGTTGCCGGACCGCTCTAACAGCTTTGGCAGTTCTGAATAAATAGACGGCGTGTAACCTCTCGCCACCGGCGGTTCCCCGATACTTAACCCCACCTCGCGCTGCGCCATGGCAAAACGCGTGAGGGAGTCCATCATAAGAAGCACGTCAAGTCCCTGATCCTTAAAATATTCCGCGATCGTCGTGGCCGTCATGGTACATTTGGATCGCATCATGGCCGACTGGTTGGAGGTCGCAACGACCAGTACCGACCGCTTTAAGCCTTCCTCCCCCAAATCCCGGTTGATAAATTCCACCACCTCACGGCTTCGCTCTCCCACCAGGGCAATCACATTGACGTCTGCCTTCACATTCTTGGCAATCATCCCCATCAGGGTGCTCTTGCCTACGCCGCTTCCGGCGAAAATCCCCATTCTCTGGCCTTTTCCGATGGTGAGCAGGCCGTCGACCGCCTTGACTCCCATCTGAATTACCGTGTCAATCCGGGGCCGCTCCATGGGATTGGAACGGGTTCCCGTGATGGGATAGTATGTGACATCAGATAAAGGGCCGTTCCCGTCTATGGGCATTCCCATGGCGTCCACGGTGCGGCCCACCAGGCTGTTGGTCACCGGAATTAAGAGGCGTTCCCCCGTGTTTCTGACCGCGCTTCCGTAGCCGATTCCCTCAATTTCCTCGTACGGCATCAGAAGCACCCGGTTTTCCCTGAAGCCCACCACCTCCGCCCGCACGGGAGGTCCGCCTCCCGGGACATCAATGGTGCAGACATCGCCAATCTTACATGCGGGACCCATGGATTCCACCGTAGTCCCTACGATTTTGTCAATTTTTCCAAGATATGTATATAAATTGCTGTTCCGGATCGCTTCCTCCACCGGTTCATTCTTCATGTCCATCTTATCTTCCGCCTTACTCCGTTTTACCGAGAGCGGCCAGCTGCTGCCTTAAATTCTCCAGCTGGACAAATACAGAGGCGTCGACAATTCCCTCTTCCGTCTCAATCTGTACGTATCCCGGCGGCCGTGCCTCCGGCTTGATCCGAAGGGTCTGCCCCTGTTTATTTTTAAGCGGCTCCAGTTTTCTCTCCAGTTCCTCCACCAGCTTCATCGACTTATCCGAGACATGGACGATCAGTTCACTCTTGTCGCGCTCAGATAAAACCGCCTGCTCCACCAGCTCTGCCAGTTCCGTGCCGCCCTGTTCCACCTTTTTCTGAAGGATTTTCTCTGCGATCATCAGGGCCAGTTCCGTCACCTTATTCTGGATCACAGCCGTATAAGCTTCAAACTGCCGGTCTAAATCGGTCACCGATTTCTCAATCCCGGTAAGTCCGGCGCGGATATCACTCTCCGCTCTGGCAAGTCCCGCTTCGTAGCCTTCTTCCTGCGCCTGCTTTTTAAGCCGGCTGGCTTCTTCCGTGGCCGTGTTGACAATCTTGTCCCGTTTCGCGTACGCGTCTTCTAAAATCCGTGCCGCCGACTGCTCCGCCTGGTTCCTGGCGCGTTCCAGGATCCTTCTCTTTTCCTCAGAAATCAGAGAGTAGCTCATCGGCTGGTCCCCGACCGCCCCGGAACCGCTCTTTTCCGAAGAAGGGGACGGGATTTTCTCTTCCTTCTGTGTATTCCTGTCCGGCATCTGATAGACGCCCACTTTCCCGGCCTCTAAAACCGTCTGGCCGGATTTCAGCACCTTAGACAATGATTTCATCCTTTCCGTCCTTCGAAATGACAATCTCTCCCTCTTCCTCTAAGCGGCGGATAGAGGCAACGATCCTCTGCTGTGCTTCCTCCACATCGCTCATGCGGATATTATGCAGATATTCCATATCGCTCTGGATACTCTCCCGCATACGGTTCGACATATTGGAGAAAATGGCATTCGTCACATCCTTGTTGGCCACCTTCAAAGCTACCGCCAGATCCCGGGAATCGATCTCACGTAAGAACCGCTGGATTGAAAGCGGATCCAGATAGGCGGTAACTTCAAATCCAAACATCAGCTTGCGCACCTCTT
>CAUEKH010000008.1 GCA_959018155.1 uncultured Hungatella sp. | reverse complement strand
ACTTCTTAAATAAAGTCTGCACCCAGATTGCGGATATTGACTATGGCAAGATTCAGCTTTATGCCGGTAACTATGACTTCTGGTATGAGTCCAGCCAGTTGATGATCAAGCAGATGAAGGAAGCCAACAGGAAGAAAGAGGAGAAGATTAAGGAATTGCAGGAATTTATCCAGCGGTTCTCGGCAAATGCCTCCAAATCGAAGCAGGCTACTTCCAGAAAGCGCGCGTTGGAGAAGATCGAACTGGATGATATTAAGCCATCCAGCAGAAAGTATCCATACATTGATTTCCGCCCGGCGCGTGAGATTGGAAATGAAGTTTTAAGTGTTCAGAATCTTTCCAAGACGATTGACGGCGTTAAGATTCTCGACAACATTTCCTTTACTTTAAACAGGGAAGACAAGGTCGCTCTCGTTGGTCCGAACGAGCAGGCCAAGACAGTTCTCTTTAAGATTCTGTCCGGTGAAATGGAACCGGATGAGGGAGACTACAAGTGGGGGCTGACCACAAGCCAGTGCTATTTCCCCAAGGATAACAGTGCAGAATTTGACAACGATGACACCATCGTGGACTGGCTGACCCAGTACTCCCCGGAAAAGGATGTCACATACGTCCGCGGATTCTTAGGCCGTATGCTGTTTGCCGGCGACGACGGTGTGAAGAAGGTCCGCGTTCTCTCCGGTGGTGAGAAGGTCCGCTGTATGCTGTCAAAGCTGATGATTTCCGCGGCAAATGTGCTGATGCTTGACGAGCCGACCGACCACCTCGATATGGAGTCGATTACAGCGCTCAACAACGGTCTTGTCAAGTTCCCGGGCGTGCTCATTTTCTCGTCCCGTGACCACCAGATTGTACAGACAACGGCAAACCGGATTATGGAAATTGTAAACGGACAGTTGATCGATAAGATTACAACGTACGACGAGTATCTGGCAAGTGATGAGATGGCACGTAAGAGACAGGTATTTACTCTTACTGATGAGCAGATGAAGGAAAATGAATAAATATCATAAAAGCAGTGAGAGGACTGGCGGCCGGACATCGGTGCGGCCGCGGCTGGTCTGAACTGCTTCGGCGGAGACGTTTTTCGGAGAATAAATTTCCGGAAACCGTCTCTGTTTTTGTTTGCGCCGGCCTGATTCGATTGAAAAACGGAAGAACACAATTCTCCTGGTTTTAGACGGTGGTATAAGGTCGTCAAACACAGATACTTGTGTTATACTGTCGGTATGGAACCTGGAAATGTGAGGCTTAGGACACGGTATGACAGAATCAGGAAAACAGGGCCAGGTCAATGCTGAAAAGACGCGGCGAAAGGCCGGACAGAGATGGAGGATGTAACAATGAGTGTAGAGAAGGACAGAGTGATTGCGCTGGTAAAGGAAATGAAAAGTATTTTTCTGGACAGTGAAAATTCACGGAAAATCACAGAAAAGGGACTGGCGGATTATGTGACTGAGGTGGATTTTACGGTGCAGTCGGTGCTCTGCGGAAAGCTTAAGGAGGCGTACCCGGAAATTCAGTTCATGGGTGAGGAGAAGGATAACAGCGAGATTGATATTACAAAACCGTTCTGGATTCTGGATCCGGTTGACGGGACCACCAATTTAATTCACGGTTTTCGGCTCAGCGCCATTTCGCTGGCTTTATGTGAGGGCGGAAAACTGGTAATGGGTATCATTTACCAGCCATATACGGATGAACTGTTTTACGCTGAGGCAGGAAAGGGCGCATTCTTAAACGGGGATCCAATCCATGTGAGCGGCGCAAAAACCATGGGCGACAGCCTGATTTCAATTGGAACCTCGCCGTACCGTCACGATTTTGCGGATAAGAATTTTGAGGCTTTCAAGAAGGTATTTCTGGACAGTCAGGATATCAGAAGAATTGGATCCGCGGCAATTGAACTGGCATACGTGGCGTGTGGACGGTCAGATGCCTTCTTTGAGCGCAACTTAAAGCCCTGGGATTACGCAGCCGGTGTGGTGCTGGTTCGTGAGGCCGGTGGAAATGTGACCGCATTCGATGGCAGCGAGGTGGCTCTTGATAAGCCGTGTGATATTGTAGCGGGAAACGGTGTCACCAACGAACTGCTCCGGACAGGATACTTAGATTAGATAAAATGGTTTTCCCATTTATTTCCTCGTAAATTACCATAAATAGTATGGTATTATACTTTTGTAACAGAAATGTAATATTTATGTAACAATAAGGAGGAAATTACCATGAGAAAATCATTCATTTATGTATTTACAGTGGCAGCAGCTATCACAGCAGCCGGTTTGGCGCCCGCAACTGCCCACGCAGCTATCCATACATATACAATCCCTGCCGGAAAAGGACAGGCTGTCATCATTGGCGGGAACAATATGGGAGATTTAAATGAGATTCTAAACCAGATAGGCGGAAGCTTAGGTCAAAATGGAATTGACTGCGGGCCTCTGTTCCCTGGAACTCCGGAAAATCCGGGAAATGGTTTTCCAGGAAGCCAGATTCCTGGCAATATGCTGCCGGATCCGGACTTTAACGGTCAGGGACAGCCGGAAGTAAATCAGGACAGTATGGCTGCTCAGGTTGTTAAACTGGTAAATGAAGAGAGAACCAAAGCAGGACTTGCGCCTCTGACCGTGGATTCTTCCATCACCGCCGCGGCACAGACGAGAGCAAAGGAGATCGAGACCAGCTTTTCACACACAAGGCCGAATGGAACCAGCTTCTCCACCGCCCTTGACGCAGCCGGAGTGAATTACAGAAGCTCCGGTGAAAATATTGCCTATGGCCAGAATTCAGCCGCTCAGGTTATGCAGGGCTGGATGAACAGTTCCGGCCACAGAGCCAATATTTTAAATGGTTCCTTTACCAGAATCGGCGTTGGCCATTATAAGAGCGCATCAGGCGTGGATTACTGGACGCAGTTATTTGCCAATTAAGTACAGAAATTTTTAACGGTATTTTAAAAGAAAGAGAGTTCCGAAGCAGCAAATTTGTGATTCCTGCTTCGGAACTCTCTTTGATTCCGTTATGTAATCTCCTGTGGATTCTACTCGCGTATAATCGCATTCGGATAAATCCGTTCCATCCGTTCATCAGGAAATCTTCTGTCCAGAGCCTGTTCGACCGCGTTGCCCGCCTCTTTTCCGGCGTACCTGTCCGTATACCGCCCGAGAGCCAGTGTGGAGACCACAATGTTAATAATCATAAAGACAATAAGAAAATGGCTTAAAATGGTTCCGGCCTTTTTCGGTATTTTCTCAATCAGCCCGGAAATGCGCGGATAGAGAATTTTAATCCAGACGACCGCGGCCAGGCCCCAGAAGAAGCAGTAGAGAAGGTTAATCCGTCCCCCCAAGTTAAACGGGATCTTACTGTAATCCCAGAAAACAGTCCCAAAGGCAATTTCCGTAAATACGCTGCAGATATATTCGTAAGCGCCGCCCACAACCGTACCGAAAAGAAAGATATAGCGGTCGTCTCTGTCGCGGTAACGGTGAAGCATCATGGTGAGAACGACCACACCCAGCCCCCAGACAATGCTGAACGGGCCATAGACCACACTGCTGCGGCTCATCAGTTTTCCCGCAGTAACGTAGACGAAAATCGTCTCCGTGATATCTCCTAAAAAAGCGCCGATAAAGAAGAGCCACACCAGCTTATGAAAGCAGCAGCCATAAGCAAATGGAAGCGCGGCCGGGGTTTCCTTAATTTCTGCAGGAACAGCCGCAGTTTTACTTTGGCCGTCTGCGGTGCTGCAGGCAGATGTTCTGATTTCCCCTTCTGTGATATTTTCAGGTTTTGTCAGTTCCGGATGGGCCTTGGCCATACGTCTTTCAATGTGTGTGAAAATGGCGCGCGCCAGCCGGTTCGATATCTGATGCATCCCCTCAGCCAGTTCCTCAATCTGCTGATTGTATTTCTGAACCTCGAAGACAATCCCCAGAACACTGATTAAGTCGATGATCAGGAGGGCAACCGCCACAATTAAGATGATTTTTCCTGGAAGAGCCGGGAGTTTCTGAATGATCACACGCACAAACGGATGGATAAAATGGAGTGTCAGCGCAGCCGCCAGGCCCCAGAGGGCGGAGAATGGCAGACAGACGTAACCGCCTAAATTGTATTTATAATCGGAGTAATCCCACCATCTTTTTTTAAACAGCCGTTCCATCAGCCCGCCGGTAAAGAATTCCAGCAGGGTTGCCACAACGCCGCTTCCGATGATGAGAAAGAGGAAGTTATTTTCCAGTGATTTAAAAAAGGTCAGAATCAGAAGCATTCCGATGCCGTAGACCGGGCAGAGAGGCCCGTTTAGGACGCCGCGGTTTAAAAATTGCTTTTTCTTTACGGATGCATAGGCGATTTCCATGCACCAGCCCAGGAATGAGTAGATGAAAAAATAAAAGAGAAGCTGGTAAAATGAGTTGTTCATATCGTGTGACATGTCCTTTCGGGGGGATTGAAATTAATTCTTAAGGGATATGATAGCACAGACCCGGGGGGAGGGCAAGGGTAATGAAGGGCTACGCTTCCCGCCGCCCCTGCTGACAGTCCGCGGCCTCAGGGGGGAAGGGGTCCCGGAGTGGGAGACGGCGTCCGTCCTCGCTGTTTTGACTCATAGTTCCGGGTACCGTCCGTTCTAAGGCCGACACGGCGCGGACAGGAGGGCACCGCTGGCATTCATCGTATTTTTCTGAAGAAAAATACGATTCAGGCCTGCTGAAAATCGGACTTTGTGGTCCGATTTTCTCCCTCCTGCCCGCACCGCGCCGGCCTAAGAACGGACGGTACCCTCCACAATTCGTCAAATCAGCGAGGACGGACGCCGCCTCCTACTCCGGGACCCCTTCCTCCCTGGGCGCGGACTGTCAGCAGGGGCGGCGGGAAGCTGGGGGATTGTAATATGGGGGAGGTAAAACGCTTCTGTTGGTAGTGACAGTATAGGGGGGGGGTAAATATTAATTTTTTAATAGTCTGTTTTTTAGCGGTATAATACGTAATCGTTCATTTCTTTTATGAAACCGGCTTGTTTTAGGGCTTCGGGGGCGTTTTCGGGGTACTCTTTTAGAATCAGGCGTTTTAGGTCGGGGAAGAGTTTTCGCTTTTTATAGGTTTTTACGAATTCGGTCATTAGTATGCTGGCGGCGTCTGGTTCTGTAAGGTGGAGTATTTTTCCCTGGCGTTCGATGATTGCGGCAATTTTTCCAGAGTGTAGGGCTACTGCGGTTCCGGGGACGCTTAAGAAGGAGGAAGGTTGGGGGAGCGGGATCAGTTTTGCCCATACCAGAGCGGGATCTGTGGCATTTAGCCAGATGACTGAATCCTGGGGGGACTGGAGGGCTGTGGTGATGCCGTCATATTCTTCTTTTCGGATAAACTGGGCGCCGGACATACCTGAGATAAAATAGCCTCGGCGTACCTGACCGGTGTATTCTCTGATTCGCAGGATTTCCAGCGCTTCTGTCCAGGTGAAGGGGGCGCAGTCATCGGAACTGTGGTTACCGGAATTGCGGTTGCCAAAATTGCGGCTGTTATGGTGGCTGTGATCGGAATCACGGGCATCAGAATGACAGCCGCCGCATTCGGAGACTGCTTTTCGAAATGTCTCCCGGCAGAGAATCGGGTTTTCACGGAAGAATAAATCGATCCATTCTTCTCGGGTCTTTTTCTTTAATGGCCGTACGATGTCCCATCTGCCTGCGGATAAGGCCATGACCCGGGCGCTTACCCGTTGTCTGGCAGTGGCCTTTTTTACTTTTTCACGGTTTTGCCACTGGCGGACGGGGATGAAGCTGTCTGCGCAGACAAGGCCTTTTTCTGCCAGTTTGAGCAGGACCTCCTGCGCGCTGGACTCCCTGGGGACATCGGTGAGGAATTTCAGGAAGCTGGCACCCCGGCGTTTTAATTCGGAGTAGACCAGCTTTTCGTCGCCTTCCAGAAGCCCTTCGACATCGGGAAGCGGGGCATTCCAGTCTATCTCGTCATAGCGGCAGAAGCACAGGGTTCCGTCGGGAGACATTTTCCAGAAATAGTCGCCTTCGGCCAGCAGTTTATCAAGAAGGTTTTCTGAGTAGTTGGTGACGCGGCCGGCAAAGAGGACATTTTCCCAGAATCTGACGGGGAAGCGGCGGGAACAGTACTGTTCTACCGTTCGCTTTAATTGTTCGGCCGGTGGTCCTGATAACTGTGTCCTGTCTGCCATGAGGGCGGCGTAGTGTTCCGGGGGCTGGGTGACGGCCCGGAGGCGCAGGTTCCGGAGATGGGCTTTTCTGGCCCGGTCATAAAGTTTGGCATGGTAGAAAACACCGTCATCTTCTACGACGGCATGTTTCTGTAAAAGTTCCTCCAGAACGGCCCGGACCTCTCTGTCAGGGAGAAAATACCGCTCTCCGATATCTTCGGCCGTCTGACCGCCACGGTAATATAGCATCCTGCGAATGATGGAAGCCCGGGCTTCCCGGCAGGAATTTTCAGTCTCTTCGTCAGAGTGGGGCAGTTCGATTGCAGTCGGAAGCGGGGTGTCAGTTTCGTACCAGGTTTCGTTGAGCGCCTTTTCATACGTTTCCTTATGCTCCGCGGCGATCCAGAGCCCTGGTTCCAGGTAGAGGGCGAGCCCCTGGGAGGCCAGGGTTTCCAGCCATTCAATCGGGACATCCAGTTCGCCTGCCGCTAAATCGCCTTCCATCATGAGGAGAGAGTGAAGCTGCGTTTCATTTTCGGGCAGCCGTTTTCTTTCGTGAAGCTTTGACAGTTCTTCGGGCGCAGGCTTTATCTTGTCCATTTCTTTCAGTTCGTCATAGACTGCCTGGCGGATTCCGGGGGTGCTGGGGTAGTATTCATACATTTCAGCGGCTTCCGCTGCCCACTGGAAGGGCAGGGACATGGGGGAAAGGGTGTCAGACCAGACTTCGCGGACTGTGATCTGGCCGGAACGGATTGCCTGAAGAATCTGGACGACACCCTCGATATCCCATAAATCTTCCAGGCATTCCCGGCTTGTCTCGCGAATCAGCGGGTGAGTTCTGTCTGCCATCAGGGAATCTAAAAGTTCGGTGCTTTTTAAGCGCTGCATCCAGAGGGGCTGACGGCCGTTTCGCTTCATTCCCATCATCAGGGCCCTGGACGCATTGTAGCGGAAGGTCATGTTAAACAGCGGCGTTTCAGGAAGAACTGCTTCCAGATACTGCCGCACCTGGTCAGGATCTACCATGGCAAGCAGTCCATCCGGCAGGATTGTATTTCCGTAGGGATAGAGGAGAAATCCGTCCTCGTCATCGACACAGCCGATATTTGCACCGGTCTTTTCTGTGGCAGCCTTTTGAACCAGCAGGGACAGAGGCGTATTCACCCGCCTTCCGAACAGGGCGTGGAACATAATCTGATGACATCCGGTGCGATCCTTAAAATGTTCTACCAGAATGGTTCTGTCGCTGGGAAGTCCTTCCGTAACCTCCATCTGACGTTTTAAATAACCGGCGGCAGTGTCAGCCGCCGCTTCGTCGAGGCCGAGACGGGACAGTTCTTCTGTCAGATTTCCGGTTCTGGCGGCATCTTCTAAGCTGCCCATAATTTTTCCGAATTCCAGACTTGTTTTTAATGCGCGCCCCTTGATTTCGCCTTTCCAGAAAGGGAGTCTGGCGCCTTCCGCAGGCGCCTGGGTGACGATCACCGTGTCCCGATCCATGCGGAGAATTTTCCAGGCAAAGGATCCGAGAACGAATTTATCCCCGATTCGCGATTCGTAGACGAATTCTTCGTCCAACTCGCCGAGTTTCACCCCGTCTTCCGTTTTTGCGGTGTACATCCCTTTATCGGGAATGGTTCCGCCAGCGGCAACTGCCAGCATACGGCTGTAGGGATCTCCTGTAACGCGGCCGTGGATCCGGTCGTATAAGACTCGCGGCCTTGCCGGGATTTCTCTGTCGTGCTCGTAGTCGCCGGACAGCATTTTCAAGACTGACTCGACATCCTGTTCGGTTACAGCCTTAAATGGCCAGGCGCGTTTCAAAATTTCCATGACATCGGAGATGGTGTAATCGCTGCACGCTGCCATGGAGACAAGGTGCTGCGCCAGGATATCGAGGCAGAGAACCGGTGGTTTCGCTTCCTCCACGCCGCCGTGTCTGGCGGTTTCGGCCGTCATGCCGCAGTAGACGCTCTCCGGCGCTGTCCGGGGATACATAAACATAACGCTTGTACGGTTCGGATTATGACCGGCGCGTCCCAGCCGCTGCATGGTGCCGGAAACAGTGCGGGGACAGCCAATCTGGAGAACCTGGTCGATATCGCCCACATCAATTCCAAGTTCCATGGAGGAGGTGGCGCAGAGAAGGCGGAGAGAGCCATCCCGAAGCGCGGCTTCGACTTCATCCCGCTGCTCTCTGGCAAGACTTCCATGGTGTACCCTGGCAAAGCCCTCACCTCCCAGAAGATTCACGTAATAAGCCAGCTTTTCCGCATAACGGCGCCCTTCGGAAAATGCGATCACACTGCGGCACATCAGACACTGTCTGTAGACAACTTTCGCCAGTTCTTCCCAGACGGGATCCTTGCGTCGCCCTTCTGACGGCAGGGTTCCCACCACCTCAATCCGCACTTTTTTCGTCATGGGAGGGGCCGCAATCAGGGCAGGCTGGGGAGAAAGGTACTCTGCAGCCAGGGGAAGGGGTTCAATGGTGGCGGAAAGCCCGATACGCTGGAGGCTGCGACCGCAGAGCGCGTCAAGCCGGGCTACAGAAAGCATCAAATGAGCGCCACGTTTCGTATCGATCAGGGCGTGAAGTTCGTCAATTATAATGGCTTTTGCCGTCTGCAAAATGGAACGTCCGCCGCGGGAAGTCAGCATTAAATAGAGGGATTCCGGCGTGGTAATCAGGATGTGGGGCGGATGCTTAATCATTCGCTGTCGATCTTTCTGAGATGTATCGCCGGTTCGGATTGCGACGGTAATTTCTGGCTGTGCCCCTAACGTTGTGGCCTTGTCCCGTTCCACAGTGGCCTTGTTCCGTTCCACAGTGGCCTTGTTCCGTTCCACAGTGGCCTCGTCCCGTTCCACAGTGGCCTTGTCCCGTTCCACTGTGGCTTCGTCCCGTTCCAGCGCGTACCGTCCTGATTCCTCCGCGGTCTTACCTCGTTCCTCCACCTCCCAAATCCCATCCAGCGGCCTGCGTAAATTCTCCCGGATATCTCCGGCCAGCGATTTTAAAGGCGAGATATAGATGAGATACAATTCCTGTTTTAAAGCGCCCTCCCGCGCCAGCGCATGAAGCTTATCAATGAAAATGAGAAATGCTGAGAGCGTCTTTCCCGTGCCGGTGGGCGCGCTGACCAGGACATCCTTTCCCGCCGCAATTGCGGGCCAGGCGGCCTTCTGCACGTCTGTGGGCGAGCCGAAGGCTTTAAGAAACCAGTCCCTGGTGGGCTGGGAAAAAAGTTCCAATGTATTTTCGGGCATAGTGTCCTCCGTAGAATTCAGAAAATGGTGTTATGGCTATTTTATGGCTGATTTCAACATACCATACTTTGACCGGCTTTGGAAGCTTTTTCTATCTTGACACGGCCGGACTTTAAAGGTATTCTATATTTAGACATTTAACTAAATGTTTGAATGAACAGGAGGTGAGTATTTTGCCGTTTGGAGATACTTTTAAAGCGCTGTCAGATCCGACCAGAAGGGAAATTCTCGATCTATTGAAGAAGGGGCCCATGTCGGCCGGCGAGATAGGAGAACATTTTAACATGACGGGAGCCAGTATCTCCCATCATCTCTCGATACTGAAATCATGCGGCGCTATTGATGATGAAAAGAGGGGAAAGTACATTTATTACACACTGAATACCTCGGTGATGGATGATATTTTAAACTGGATTTTATCCCTGAAAGGAGAAGAAAAATTATGAAAAGCAGATCGATGCGAATTGCGGTTTATGGAGTGGCAGTCCTGATTCTTGCAGCCACGGCCATACTCTATCCCAACCTGCCGGATAAGATTCCGATGCACTGGGGCTTTGATAATACGGTGAGATACGACGGGAAATCGGGAATCTGGGGGATCGCGTGTATGGCGCTCGTTTTCGCGGTGCTGTTCGATCTCATGCCGAAGATAGATCCCAGAAAGAAGAACTATGAGAAGTTTGGCAGCTATTACGACGGATTCTGCCTGTTTATGCAGCTGTTTATTCTGGTGATGTGGGGCATCATTATGATAGAAACCTACCGGCCCGGCACCATTTCCGTGGGGAAGAGCGTCACGGTTCTCTGCGGCGTGCTCTTTCTGTTCATTGGCAATATGCTGCCGAAAGCGAAGAGCAATTTCTACCTTGGAATCAAGACTCCCTGGACGCTGTCGGATGACGATATCTGGCGCAGAGCCAACCGGCTGGGCGGGAAAATGATGTTCGCTGCCGGGGCAGTGTCGATAGCGGCCGCATTTGTCCTGTCGGGGAATTATCTTGCAACCGTATTTTTTATTATCATTATGGCTGCCTGTACAATTCCATGTATCATGTCTTACATCTGGTGGAGAAGGAAAGAAAACGGCAGGGAAATGTAACGGAAGAACAGAAGAATAAAAGAACAGAAGAACAAAAAAACAGAAAAACAGAAAAACAAAAAAACAGGGCCCAGTGGAGAGAATCATTTTCCATGTCAGCCCTGTTTTTTCAGTTAAACTTAAGGCTGGAAGCCTTTCCGTCTGTGGTGTAAACAGCATTATTCTTGGCATATCGCCCCGGTGAAATCCCGTTAATCTTACTGAAGACCTTCACAAAATGAGAATAATCCTTAAATCCGCATTCATAACAGGCCGTCGTGATGGAGGCCCCCTGTTTCAACAGGGTTCTGGCGTACTGGATTCTTCTCGCAATAATATAATTCCACAGGGAAGTCCCGGTATAGTCCTTGAATAAATGGCTGATGCGGGACCGGCTGATATTTAAGGCATCGGCAACGGTCTGAACGGAGATATCATTTGTCAAATTGTCGTTGACGTAGTTGATGGCCTCCTTGATGATGTCAGGGGAAATATCGCCCACGGTGGCGGCATCCGACTGAATGGCGGCGTTGGCCAGCAGAAGGATAAGTGAGAGCCCGGCTCTTGCCCGGACATCATAGCCAAAATCCTTCTGATGCAGACTCTTGATAATGGAATCCACATAGCCTTCAAATTCAGCTACCTGCTCTTTATTCAGGTGATAGAGGTGGTCCGGGCTGAAATTGTGGAAACAGGCAAAAAGATTGGTCTCCGGTGTGGACAGAGTCGCGGCAAAACTCTCTTCGATATGGACGGGCAGCCGCTCATAGGGCGAGTCATCCTTGACAAAGAGCCCATGGATATCATTGGGGCAGATAAACGTTAAGTCGCCGGGCTTCAGGTGGAACGTTGTGTCATTGATAAAATAATCGACGTTGCCGCTTTTAAAAAGCATCAGTTCATAGGCGTTGTTGTGCATATGTAAAGTTCGTTCCTGCTTCTGACAGGTGCGATGGTGGGAAACGAGTATCTGGTCAATTGTTTCTACTGAAATTTCAAACATAATATTTTTTTCTCCTGTTTGTGAAAAATATATATACAAAAACTACAAAAAGATGGTAGAATAGATATAAATTTAATAAAAGATGATGGTGCGTACAGCACAATCTGACATAATTATAGCATAATAAGCAATATTGTGGAAGCCAAATTATGATATTATGGGAAATGCGATAAAACTGCCTAATAAAGTTCCATATAAAATTGAGAAAAATGGACAAATTCACTCAAGTGTGGCATAATAGAAGGGAAAGTCACATATATTGTATTTAAAAAGATTATTTATACATAGCAAAATATACAAAACAGGAGGAGATTCGCCATGGATATAACACTGAACTCGCGAAATGACACAGTGAAGTTATTTCTGGATTTGATCAGACCACTGAAGCCATTTTACAGTCCACATCACGCATTCCTGCATTTAGGGGATTCCGGTGTCCATTATGGTGAGAAGTCAGCCAGGATGGAAGGCTGGGCCAGAGTGCTCTGGGGCCTGGGCCCTCTCTGGTCCGCAGATAATTCCGGGCTTTCAAAAGAAGAACAGAAGGAGATCAATGAGTGGCTTTTGCTCTACCGTGACGGTTTAATCCACGGAACAGACCCGGCTGATGATGAGTACTGGGCTGATATCTTCGATTTTGATCAGAAGATGGTGGAGGTGGCGGCGCTGGTGTTCTCCATTACCATCAACCGTGAGGCCCTGTGGGATTCTTTGACCGCGGCTCAGAAGGACAACTTATACGGCTGGCTGAAGCAGATGAATGATTACGATATGCCTCAGAATAACTGGAGGTATTTCAGAATCCTTACGAACATGACGTTTCAGCTTCTGGGGCTTGACTGGTCGAAGGAGCGGGTGAAGGAGGATTTCGATTTAATCGAGAGCGCCTACATCGGTGACGGCTGGTATTACGACGGCAATCCGGGTCAGGTTGATTATTATGTGGCGTTTGCCATCCATTATTACGGACTGATTTATGCGAAGCATATGGAAGAACGGGAGCCGGAGAAGTGCCGGATTTTAAAGGAACGCAGTACGGAGTTTTTCGATGATTTCGTGTACTGGTTCGCCAACAACGGTGAAGAAGTTCCTTTCGGAAGAAGCTTAACGTACCGCTTTGCGCATAATGCCCCGTTCGGCGCCATGGCCTATGCCGGACTTGATGTGGATTATGGAGTGCTTAAGAATCTGGTGCTTCGCAACCTGGAGGTCTGGATGAGACGCCCGATTTTTGATAATGTGGGGGCGCTGTCGATCGGATACGGCTATCCGAATATCGTTATGAGCGAGAATTACAATGGATGTGGTTCTCCATACTGGTGCAACAAGGCATTTATCATTCTGGGACTGAATGAGGACCACCCGTTCTGGACGGCTGAGCCAAAGGCTTATCCTTATGAGCCGGTGAAGTATTTAAAGCACCCGCATATGATTGTCACACACGATGAGAACGATCATGTGATAGCCTATGTGACGGGACAGCATTTAAAGCTGGATCACGGAAGAGGGCCTGAAAAATATGAAAAATTCGTTTATTCCAACCAGTTTGGTTTTAGTGTTTCGAGAGGGACAACCCTTGACCAGGGCGCATTTGACAGTACACTGGCTGTCTCGGTGAAGGGGGAGAACCGGTACTGCATGAGAAGCGGACAGGCTGAATTCGATTCAGACGAGGAGAAGCTTTCCGCTGTCTATACCCCGATTACAGGAGTGACGATAAAGAGTATCGTCGTTCCCTGTTCTCCATGGCATGTAAGAATCCATCAGATTTCCAACACCGTTCCGATTGAGATTGCGGACGGAGGATTTGCCATAGCCCAGGAACGATGTTTTCAGCTGACGAGAGGGGCAAAGACGGGAAGACTTGAGGAGAAGGACAGCACAGTTACAGAGGATTCCGTTTTTGTAAATGTTCCGTGGGGAACGAGCGGAATCGTTTCCGAGACGGGAGGAAAGCCGGAACTGGTAACGGCATTCCCCAATACGAATCTCTTCTACAACCTTACCGTGATTCCAACGATTACCGGGACACTGGAGCCGGGAAGCCATCTGATGGTGACCAGCGTATTTGCAGACATGTCGGAGACGGCAGCCAAACTTGCGGCTGAGAAACCGGAAGTTAAGACAGAAGATGGTAAAGTAAGCGTTACATACAAAGGCAGGACAGTTACTGTCACCCTTTGATGAAATATAAGGAACAGAAAGGAGAAAGCTATGTATTTATCACAACAGGATTCTGCATGGGTTTCTGAGACACTGGAAAAAATTAAGACAAAGATGAAACCCGTAACGGAACGCAACCGCGACAAGGTGCCATATACAACGGTTGACGGCGTATTTGACGATCGTTCCGGCAGCCAGGAGATCTCCTGGTGGACCAATGGTTTCTGGGGCGGTATGATGTGGCAGCTCTACTCCCTGACAGGCGACGACCTCTACAAAGAGACAGCCGTAAAACTGGAGGACAAGCTGGATGCAGTACTTATGAAATGGGATGGGTTGGACCACGACAATGGTTTTAAGTGGCTGCCAACTTCCGTTGCCAGCTATCGGCTGACGAAAAATCCGGATTCCTATAACAGGGCCATTCTGGCGGCAAACAACCTGGCAGGAAGATTTAATCTGGCCGGTAATTTTATCCGGGCCTGGAATGACTGGGGAGAGGATGACCACAGAGGCTGGGCGATTATTGACTGTATGATGAACCTTCCGCTTCTTTACTGGGCTTCTGAGGAGACAAAGGATCCGAGATTCAAACAGATTGCTGTTGCTCATGCCAATACGGCGCAGCGGTGCTTTGTGAGAGAAGACGGTTCCGTGAACCATATTGTTGAATTCGATCCGTTTACCGGTGAGATGGTGAGAAGCTATGGCGGACAGGGATATGAGGTTGGCTCATCCTGGACGAGAGGCCAGGGCTGGGGCTTATATGGTTTCACTCTGAGTTATATTCACACAGGTGATGAGAAATACCTCAACACTGCGAGAAGAATTGCCCACTACTTTATTGCCAATACTCCGGAAAGCGGCCTGATTCCGGTAGATTTCCGCCAGCCGGCCGACTGTACATGGGAGGATTCCACAGCGGCAGCGGTTGCGGCCTGCGGTTTGATCGAACTTTCGAAGCATACGACAGGCAGAGACAGCGAACTCTACTTAAACGCGGCGTTAAAGATGTTAAAGGTTCTCGACAAGTCGAGATGCAGCTGGAGTCCGGACATAGACAATTTACTGGAGAAGTGTACCGCTGCTTACCACGACAAAGAACATGAATTCGCGATTATTTACGGCGATTACTACTTTATGGAAGCCGTGTTAAAGCTTGCGGACAAGGAAGTATTTATCTGGTAACCGGCAGGAGAGCCGGGTGGTGCTGATAATATAAATTATATTCCGAATTATTTTATTGTTCTCTGATTTTTTATGTATTTACCTTTATTTTCTGATTTCCTTCTTCTTTTTCTATGGATTAAATCTAATTTCTGCTGCAAACTACAGCCATTCCGGAAATCTTAAGAGGTCCGGCACCGATAATTTATATTATACCTAATAATCAGAAATTATATTCGGGGCTGTAGCTTGCGGAGCATATTCCGCATGAAAAAATGATTAGTAAAAACGGTCCCTGTACAAAAACGGTCACTGTACAGAGACGGTTTTTATAATATGGGTAGCCGGGCTGCTTATTCAGAGCAGTATTCCCGCTATATCCAAGAAAAAAGAAGGAGGATTACGAAATGAAGAAAAGAAGATTGGTAGCTGGTATTATGGCAGCGGTTATGGTCGCAGGGATGGTAACAGGCTGCGGCGGTGGCGGTTCCACAGCAAAGGGCAAGGACGACAAGGTAACAATTAAGGTTGCGTTATGGGATTATTCCAATACTGAGTACTACAAAACCATGTTCAACGCATTTATGGAAAAATATCCGAATATCACGGTTGAGCCGGTTGAGTTCTCCGCTGATGAGTACGATAACACGGTTACCACACAGTTAGGCGGCAAGCAGGATTTCGACGTTGTATTTACAAAGGGTACTCCTGCACTGAGCGCTTTAATTGGACAGGGACACGTTCTTGCACTTGATGACTATATCGCAAAAGATGCAAACTTCAAGAAGGAAGTATATTCAGGTTTAACCGATCAGCTTCAGATGGATGGCAAGACATACGCTCTTCCGTTCAGAAAAGATAACAACATGATTTTCTACAACAAGGATTTATTTGACAAAGCAGGCGTTCCTTATCCGGAAGACGGCATGACAATGGCTGAGTATCATGAACTGGCTGCCAAACTGACAAGCGGAACAGGCAACGACAAGGTATACGGCGCTCATATCCATACATGGCCGAGCAACGTTTACCAGTATGCAAGAAGAGTTGAAGTATTTGATCAGCTTGATACCAGTACTTATATGAACTTAAAGCCATACTACGATGAGATTCTTGCCATGCAGGATGAGGGTCTTGTTCAGGATTACGGCGTACTGAAATCCTCCAATATCCATTACTCAGGCGTATTCTACAATCAGCAGGTTGCTATGCTGCAGATTGGTTCCTGGTTCATCAACATGTGTATGGAAAATGTAAAAGACTTTAACTGGGGTGTCTGCTCTCTTCCGAACAATGAAGGCGTTGGCAACGAAGTAGCTATCGGCGGCGTTACACCTATTTCAATCGGTGCATATGCAAAGCATCCAGATGAGGCATGGACATTTATCAACTACGTATGTGGCGAAGACTGTGCAAAGGTTCTCGCTGAGACAGGTATTATCCCAGGTTACAACTCTGAAGAAGTTGGCAAGATCCTCGATGCGATTCCTGAGAAATTCCCGAACGCTCCAGAAGGTTTATCCAAGTATATCAACATCGACAAGTACGTTGTTGAGCAGCGTATGGACAAGAACGCAAAAGAGATTGATAACATCATTCAGGAACAGCACAGTGCTATCATGACAAAGAGCGTTACTGCTGAAGAAGGTCTTCAGAAATTAATCGACAGAGTAAAAGAAGCACAGTCCAAGTAATTAAAAACAGTGGCTACAATTCACACATGAATTGAGGAAAGGAGGACATATGAGTAAAGGAAATGACGCGGCCAAAGTATCAAAGGAGAAATCACTTGCCAGAAGGAAAACTTTAGTCGCATACTCATTTATATTACCGAATTTGATAGGGTTTTTCGTATTTACGTTTATCCCGATTGTCTTCTCACTGTTACTGAGCTTTTGTGAGTGGGACTCCGGGAATCCAATCAAGTTTGTAGGATTAAAGAACTTTATCACGATGTTCACAAATGACTCAAGCTTTTGGATTTCATTAAAGAACACCCTGTATTATACGGTTGTGACAGTACCGGTGACCCTGATTTTATCACTGTTCCTCGCAATCCTTATGAACAAAAAACTGAAAGGGCGCGTGTTCTTCCGGTCCGTTCTTTTCTTCCCATATGTTGCCTCCCTGGTAGCCGTAGCCGTAGTCTGGATGGCGTTATTCAATCCGGACCGCGGCCCGGTCAACGGGATATTGATGGCACTCGGTATTTCCAATCCGCCGAGATGGGCAGCGTCCACAACGTGGGCCATGCCGACAATCATTGGTCTGACTGTCTGGAAGGGCATGGGGTACTACATGATTGTTTACTTAGCGGCACTTCAGGGCGTTTCCGGTGATTTATACGAGGCGGCTTCCTTAGACGGCGCCAACAAGTGGCAGCAATTCATACATATTACCTGGCCGTGCGTAACGCCAACCACGTTCTTTATCCTGATGATGCTCATGGTATCGACCTTCAAGTCTTACGATATCATGTATATCACCACACAGGGCGGACCTGGCGAGGCCACCAAGGTATTGGCGTACCATATCTTTAACAGTGCGTTCGTAAGCTCCAAGTTCGGATACGCCAGTGCGGTTGCCATGGTACTGTTTGCAATCATCATGGTAGTGACACTGGTTCAGTTCAAGGGCGAGAAGCGCTTTACCAGTTACTTATAAGGAGGCAGCAATATGGATAATGGAATTAACAAAAACCCGGCTGTCTCTGCAATCAAGACAGCGCTCATGTATGCAGCTTTAATCATTATGGCGATTATCATGCTGGTACCATTTGCCTGGATGATTTCCGCATCGTTAAAGTTCGAGAAGGATGTATTCTCATTCCCGATCGTATGGATCCCACCGGATCCTCAGTGGGGGAACTACGCTGAGATCTGGAAGAAGGTTCCGCTTCTGACAGGTTTCTTCAACACAACAAAGCTGACGGTCTGTACAACGGTCCTTCAGCTGGTAACATCGAGTTTCGCGGCTTACGCCTTTGCGAAGCTGGAATTCAAGGGAAGAGATACCATTTTCATGATGTACGTAATGACCATCTCAATCCCGTGGCAGGTATACATGGTTCCGCAGTATAAGATGATGACATTATTCGGATTAACCGACAGCCATCTCGGAATCATCCTGATGCACGCGTTCACGGCAATGGGCGTGTTCCTGATGAGACAGTTCTTCATCGGAATCCCGACCGAGCTTCTGGAGGCAGCGAGAATCGACGGATTAAGCGAGTACGGTATCTGGGCGAAGCTGATGCTTCCGCTATCCAAACCGGCTATCGCGACTCTCTGTATCACGTCCTTCACATTTGAGTGGAACGACTTCATGGGACCATTGATTTACTTATCATCCCAGAGCAAGAAGACCATTCAGCTGATGTTAAGAATGTTCAACACCCAGTATTCATCCAACTACGCACAGATTATGGCGGCGGCAACGGTTGCCTTAATCCCGGTACTGATTCTGTTCGTATGTCTGCAGAAGTACTTCGTAGAAGGTGTTGCAAGTTCCGGTATTAAGGGTTAAAATAATAAACAAAACCAGCACAGCAGGTTGTCGGTAACGGGCAGACGGTGTAGCCGACTGCCCGTTACCGTTTTTTGACTGTGGGAAAAAACAGGAAAAGGAGATTATCATGAAATATTCATTATTTACGGTCAGTGTACCGGAGATGACGCTGGAAGAGGCGTTGAAGAAGATGAAGGAATACGGTTACGACGGGGTAGACTGGCGTGTCACAGCCATCCCGACGGATCCGGAGATCTTAAAGGAAAAGCCATCCTACTGGAGAAATAACTACTGTACGGTGGATATTGATACCGTAGATGAAAAGGCAGAGGAATTAAAAGCCCTTTCTGACAAATACGGCATGGAGGTCAACGCTCTGGCTACCTACTTAAACTGCTCAGACAGTGAGGAGAAGATTGAGAAATGTATGGTAGCGGCAAAGAAGATGGGCTGCAGCCGGATCCGTGTCAATGCCCTTCAGTACAACAAGGAGCGCGACTATACAGAACTCTTTGCAGAGGCGGTAGCAGGATTTAAGAAGGTTGAGATCCTCGCGAAGAAGAACGGTATCAAGGCTGATTTTGAGATGCACATGGGAACGATCACTCCGTCCGCAAGTGCGGCCCGCCGTCTGGCATCCCATTTTGATCCGCAGTATATCGGTGTAATCTACGATACCGGAAATGTGATTTACGAAGGCTTTGAGGAGTATAAGATGGCTTTTGAGATCCTTGGCCCGTACCTGGATTTAGTACATATCAAGAACGCAAAATGGGTGAAGAAGGAAGTAGAAGGAAAAGAGAAATTCGTTCCTGACTGGGCGCCATTTACCGATGGTTACGCTGATTTTGAGCGCTGCTTCAAGGCGCTTAAGAGCGTTGGCTACGACGGATTTGTGACATTTGAAGATTTCTCATCCGCGGAAAGTTCTGACGAGAAGCTG